>JAYTBF010000048.1:0-5658 GCA_043737175.1 Burkholderiales bacterium | reverse complement strand
AATTGTTGATTTCACCTGCAACGGTTTCGGTGCGTTCATTGTTGGTGGCAGAAACTTTCCTTGACGGTTCGGATGTTCGTGGCAAATTGAGCGCCGCTGTCACTACTTCGCGCAATTGTTTTAGTTGAATAGGCTTGGCGAGGTAGTCAAACGCACCGGCCTTGAGTGCGGCCACAGCATTGTCCGTCGAGCCGTATGCGGTGATGACCGCAACCGGTGTATTGCCATACTGGTTGGCAATGTGGGACAACAACATCAGACCATCGCCATCCGGCAGTCGCATATCCGTCAGGCAAAGATCGTAGGTGCGTTCGGCCAGGCGCTTGGTGGCGTGAGCGAGGTTGTCCGCGCTGTCCGCCTCGATTCCCATGCGCATTAATGTCAACACGACAAGCTCGCGAATATCAGCCTCATCGTCGACCACCAACACACGTTTGCTGGCGTAGTTATTTTGCCCGCTCGAGTCGGTCATGGTCATGTTTCGTTCGTCGCTTTCATTAACAATCGGAAATGTGCACCACGATTATTGGCCACCTGGCTCGAAAAGTGTTCACTCATCACCGTACTATCAACCACATAATCAAGTGTTGCGCCGTTTACCTGTGCAAGTTCGCGGGCGATGTAGAGGCCCAGGCCGGTGCCCTTTGTATCGGTGGTGAAAAATGGTTCAAACAAGTGTTGCATGTCATCAGTTTCAACACCCTCGCCGTCATCCGCCACATTGATCGCAACGCCATTGCCAATGCGCGCAACAACAATCGATATCGACGCGTCCGTGCCGGAGGCAAACCGCACGGCATTGCGACATAGGTTCCATAAAATCTGGTCCAGATGTGCGCGATCAAACAATGATTTTGATTGGGTCGCGATTTGCACATGGAATAGGCATGGCGCATGGTGTTCGTTGGCGCAAAATTCGTTCAGAAATTTCCGTAAAAAGTCCTCCGGGTCGACTACCTCAGGATGGGCGCGGTCGCGTCGGTTCAAATCCAGGACCTCTTCAACCAGCCGGTTCAGTCGGCGGGCATTATCGTTAATAATAGTCAACAATCGGCCGCTGGTTTTTACCAGATTGGTATCTTCCTGCAAAAGCTCGGCGGCATGATTAATGGATGACAATGGATTGCGTATTTCATGCGCGATTGACGCCGTGAGGCGGCCAAGCGCAACCAGTTTCATTTGTTGTGCTTGGTTGCGAACCCGCGATGCATCCTCCAAAAATATTACGATGGGTGAAATTTCCTCATCGCCAATAGCAACAAACCGTCCTTGGTATTCGCGTTGTGTGTTTGAGTCCCGCATGATTGGAAACGTGCGGGTGTGATTCATACGCCATTCTCGTAACAGCCGTGCAAGTTGTGGCGCTACGTCAATCAATGGCTGTCCTATGGCGCTACTCAGTCCACCAATCAGGGAACCACATTGTGGATTATGTTGGCGAATCATTCCGTCCTCATCAACAACAACAAAGCCGTCCTGCATGTCGCGAATGACGAGTTCATTGATCTGCGCCAGATTCGCCAGATCAATGCCACGTTTCTCAGCAATTTGTTCCGCGCCTTTGGCATATTTTGCAAGGGTGTAGGCGAGGCCGGCAATCACAAAATAGCCAGTGGCCAGCATTCCGCTCGGGACAAACTCAGCTGCCGTTGCGTCGCGGTATAAAAATTGCCAACCCTGTTCAAATAATACGGCGAGAGTGGCGACGGCAGCGTGGAAAAAAGCCATTCTGCCGTGGGCGACCAATGCGCCGGCAGCGAGCGATATCAATAACAACATACCCAGGCCGCTGCGCGCGCCACCCGAAGCATGCATCAGTAAAACGAGCATTACGATATCGACAAACATCTGCGCCGTTAGCTGAATGGTCGGTGAGGACAGGCGCAATTGCGTAGCGACTATCAACGCAATGCTGGCAAAAATATAGGTGGTGAGTGCCACACTCGCAATAACAGTCGAGGCCGAGCCGATGATTGGGAATTGGCGAAATCCCCAAAAAATAATTGCCAGAATGATCACCACAATCACACGGTAGACCGCAAACAATGTCAACGTGCGCCATGCGCCATCGGTTGTTTCGAACGCGGCAAAAGCCTGCGGGACGCCCGCCAAGCCGAACGACGAGCGGGGCGCTTTTAGCTGTGGGAAAACTTCAGAATTGGCCATTTTTGCGCTTGCGGACGGTTGCTGACGGCAATGATTACTTTTGCGTACTGTTGCAGGTGCCGACATTTTTGCAGGTGAACGAGCCGTCGGCGGCATGTTTGGCTTCCGACTCGGGAATGTTCACGCCGCAGCGCTGGCACGACACCATACGTTCTGATGCGGGCGCCCGCCTGTTGGCATCGGTGTTCGATTGCCCGCCTGCCTTTCGTTTAGCAAAAAACAGCAACCATACGATTGCGACGATCAACAGGCCAAACAGTACTTTTCCCATTTGTCTTTCCTTTGGCAATAGATCGATGGATTATGGCAAATCGTAACCCGCACCAGCATTAAATCAGCGACATATGCCGCCGTCACTTTTCAACAAATGCCCGCTCAATAACAAAGTGCCCAGGTTCGCTCATATTGCCTTCATTCCATCCGCGTGTAGTAAAAATGTTCTTTAAGTCGCGCAACATATCCGGACTTCCGCAAATCATGACTCTATCTTGATCTTTGTCCATGGCAGGCAGGCCGACATCACTTGCCAGTTTTCCGCTATGGATCAGGTCGGTAATTCGACCTTGATTTTTGAAGGGCTCGCGGGTGACAGTTGGGTAATAGATAAACTGATTTCGAACCAATTCACCAAAAAACTCATTGTTTGGTAATTCATTTTGCAAATAGTCGTGATAGGCCAACTCCGAAACCAATCTTGTCCCGTGAACCAAAATTACTCGTTCAAATCGTTCATAGGTTTCGGGATCCTTGATGACACTCATAAACGGTGCCATACCGGTGCCTGTCGAAAGTAGATACAAATTTTTCCCGGGAAGGACATTTTGCAATATCAACGTACCAACCGCTTTGGAATTGACCAGCAGTGGGTCGCCGGGCTTAACGTGCATCAGCCTAGAGGTAAGCGGACCATTGGGCACTTTGATCGACAAAAACTCGAGTGTTTCATCGTAGTTTGCCGAGACCATGGAGTAGGCGCGCATGAGCGGTTTGCCTTCGACGCTAATGCCGATCATGGTGAATTGTCCGTTCAGAAATCGAAATGACTGGTCGCGGGTGGTGGTGAAGCTGAACAGACTGTCGGTCCAGTGGTGAACCGTCAATACCCGCTCATTAAATACATTTGCCATATGTCATCCAAAAAACAAAGAGCCTCCAACGGGAAGGCTCTCAAAACCTTTTTCCCAGCAGAGATCGGGGTATTAACCTTCGCTGGAAACCACCTGCGAAGCAAATTTATCCCAACCGTTGTCGCCTATAAAATGCGTCGGTGATGATGCATTATGATGGTGCCGGTAATCAACTGTTTGCTGCAAATCCTGCCTACCCGGACCGCCATCGGTGCTCGCGTGATTAGAATTTTCGCTCAACGGCAAACAAGCATAATTGTAGCAGCGCATTCTTGTGATCGGAATTTTGCAGGCCTTCAATACACGCTCTTGCCGTCTTGGCTTCGTGAATGGCGGCATTCCTTGCGTATTCAACCGCGCCGGTTGATTTAATAGCGGCAATCACCTCGTCGATTTGTGCTCGACCGCCGTGTTCGATTGCATTTCGAATAATGCTGCGGTCTGCTGTACTGCCGGTGCGTAAGGCATAAATAAGCGGCAAGGTTGGTTTCCCTTCCGCCAAATCATCACCGATATTTTTGCCGGTTTCGGCGGCGACTCCCGAGTAGTCCAAGACGTCGTCGATAATTTGAAAAGCAGTTCCCAAATGCATCCCGTAGTCTGCCAGCGCACGTTCGTCGGTTTCGCTCGCCCCACCCAAAATGGCCCCAACCTGGGTTGCAGCGGAAAACAACTTTGCGGTTTTGTAACGAACAACCCGCATATAGGCTTGTTCATCTGTGTCGGCGTTGCCGACGTTTAATAATTGCAATACTTCGCCCTCGGCGATCACGTTGGTGGCCTCAGCCATAACTTTCATAATCGGCATGGAGCCGACTTCAACCATCATTTGAAAGGCGCGCGAATAAAGGAAGTCTCCTACCAGTACCGATGCCGCATTGCCGAAAACGGCGTTGGCCGTTTGTTTTCCACGCCGCAATGACGATTCATCGACGACATCGTCATGCAATAGAGTGGCGGTGTGAATAAACTCAATTACCGCGGCAAGTTCCCATATTTTACCAGGCGATGCAGAAAAGTGACCGCCCGCTAACAGAACCAGGGCCGGGCGTAATCGTTTGCCGCCAGAGCCGATAATGTAGTTCGAGATTTGATTGATCAGGACCACGTCCGACGCCAATCGCTGTCGAATTACCTTATCAACGGCATCCATATCGCCGCTAATAACGTGGCGAAAGTCTTCGGAATGGGGTGAATTTTGGACTTGATTCATTAAATTTTGGTTGGGCGGCAACAAAAAGGAGTAAAAAACGAACAAATTGAACGCTGTAAGCCACTGTTTTAACGCGAGAAAGTTGTTTGACTGTGAATGCCTCGGTGCGTATAATAGCTGGTTCTATTGTGCTTTCGTGTGTCGGCACCTGTGTCAATCAGAATTGTCGCGATAGAAATAATCAACTTTTTGGAGTTCAACCATGTACGCGGTCATAAAAACCGGGGGCAAGCAGTATCGTGTTGCCACTGGTGAAAAAATTAAAGTAGAACAGATACCGGCAGACGTGGGCGCGCAGATCGTTTTGGATCAGGTGATGATGGTGGGAAGCGGCGAAGCCGTTACCGTCGGCACACCAATGATCGCAGGCGCTGCCGTCACGGCCACCGTTATTTCACAGGGTCGTGCCGATAAGGTACGTATATTTAAGATGCGCCGTCGTAAGCATTATCAAAAGCGACAGGGACATCGTCAGAACTACACCGAGATTCAAATCGGTGAAATTAAGGCCTAAGGAGTCCACTCATGGCACATAAAAAAGCTGGTGGTTCCTCGAGGAACGGCCGTGATTCAGAATCGAAACGTCTGGGTGTTAAATCCTACGGCGGTGAATTGATCAGCGCGGGGACGATTATTGTCCGTCAGCGCGGAACCGAGTTTCATGCGGGCGACAACGTCGGCATGGGCAAGGACCACACTTTGTTTGCGTTGAAAACCGGTACGGTTAGCTTCGCAGTCAAAGGCGTAAAACGAAATCGTATGATTTCAATCTTGCCGGCCTGATTTTTCAGGCTTAAGCATGACATGAGCATCAAACGAAGCCCCGAAGAATCTTCGGGGCTTTTGTTTTTGTAGTTCCCAATATTTTGAGCGACAGAACCGATCGCCACGGCTTAGTGGTGTGATGCGAGTAAATCACTATGAAATTTATCGACGAAGCACGAATTGAAGTTCACGCAGGCAAAGGCGGCAATGGCTCGGCTTCGATGCGGCGGGAGAAGTTTATTGCCTTTGGTGGTCCGGATGGGGGCGACGGTGGGCGCGGCGGCTCAATCTATGTGGTGGCTGACGTCAACATCAACACTCTGGTTGATTATCGATTTGCGCGAATTTTTCGGGCAAAAAACGGTGAACCCGGGCGGGGTGCGGGAT
>JAYTBF010000047.1:0-5687 GCA_043737175.1 Burkholderiales bacterium | reverse complement strand
CGAGTTTTTCCAGTTCGGCCGCAGTTTTGTCCTTGAAAAGCCCGGTTCCGTTGGTGGTGCGGGCCAATGTGTCGTCGTGCATGAGCATGGCAATGCCATCTGCGCTGAGTTTGACGTCAAATTCAACCGCCGCATACAAATAGTGCCGGGCCATTTTCATTCCCGCCAGCGTATTTTCCGGCGCCAATACACCCCCACCACGATGGGCAAACAGTTTTGGATAGGGCCAAAATTTCATCACACACCTCAATATTGCATTGATTGTGCAGTAACAATACACCCGACTGAAAAGATCGCCGCCAACAGATCGTCAAACATCACACCAAAACCACCCTTTATTTTTTGATCGGCGAGGCTAATCGGCCATGGTTTAAATATATCAAACAATCTAAACAGTAAAAATGCCGCGATCCACCACACCATGGTTTTGGGTGTAAATAACAGCACCAACATAAAGGCGACAATCTCGTCAATGACAATGCCGCCGTGGTCGGCCACGCCAAGTGTTTTTCCGGAGATGGCGGATGCCCACACTCCCACAGCAAAAAGCAAAACAATCACCAAGCCGGTCACCAGCGGTGGCGTCAACCAAACTAACGCGGCATAAAGCGGCAGCGCCACCAAGGTGCCAATCGTACCCGGCGCTTTTTTCACGAGGCCCGAACCAAACCCAAACGCAATAAAATGCGCGGGGTGGGAAAACAAGAATTTTTGATCCGGCTTCATGTCAGCTAAATAAATGAATGCGGGGCATCAGATTAACGTTTAACTGAAAAATGATCAAAGCCACCGCCACCAATATCAGTCGCTGGCAGTAATGCACCTGACTCATCTCGGACCATCACTCCAACCTTGCCAACCGTCATCGCGCCAATACGCGTCAATGGCAGCGACATATCGGCGGCGATTCCTGCCAGCGCACCGCGCGCCGACTCCGGCGCAGTAAAACACAATTCATAATCATCCCCGCCGGCCAATGCACATGACATACGCACTTCTTTTGCCTTCGGCAACAATGCCGGGTGTAAAGGTAACTTTGTCCAATCAATTTCAGCGGCCAAACCCGAGCGCTCACAAATGTGTCCCAGGTCCGCCACTAGGCCGTCGGAAATATCGATAGCGGCGATGTTTGCGGGTGACAGGCTTGCCAGCCGCATGCCCAACCCTATACGCGGTTGTGGCACCAGTAATTTATCAAGTACCGTCTGTAACCCGGTCGATGTCAGTTTGATTTCGTTACGCAAATGCCGCAACGCCAACGCCGCCCCACCGAGGGTACCCGACACCCAGATCTCGTCACCCGCCTTGGCATGATCACGTTGTAATGCCCGTCCGGGTGTGACCTGCCCCATGACGGTCAAGGTCATGGATAACGGGCCACGCGTGGTGTCGCCGCCAATCAACACCATATCGTATTGGTCGGCCAAGGCAAACATGCCTTTCGCAAAATCTGCCAGCCAAGTGTCATCAATACTCGGCAGAGTAATGGCCAAGGTAAAAAATTTTGGCGTAGCGCCCATCGCCGCCAGATCAGACAAATTCACCGCGAGCACTTTATGCCCCAACAAGTGCGCGTCGGTGTCGGCAAAAAAATGCACCCCGGCGACCAGGGTGTCGGTGGATATCGCCAGCTGTTTGCCTGGTGTGACGTCGACCAGTGCGCAATCGTCGCCAATGCCCAGCACGCCGCGGCGTGGTGCGCGGGTGAAGTGTTTGGCGATCAGGGCAAATTCGGGAGTGCGTGCGGGAACCATAGTTCACTTTTGTGTTGGCGACAGTGGGCGCGCCCGCCTGACAGATTGCGTTACGAAGTTGAATTGCGACGACTTCGCAAATCCTCGTTCAGTGAAAACTACGATTTGACCTTGGCGGTGACGATAACTTTTTTTGCCACCTTGGTTACCTTGGTCACAACCGGAGCTTTGACCGCTTTGTTGGCCGCCGGTGTTTTTGCGACGTGGGGTGCGGCAACTTCATCGCTGCGCACTGCCAACGCATATTTGTCGAGCACACCATTCACATATTTATGACCATCGGTGCCACCAAACGATTTGGCGAGCTCGATCGCTTCGTTGATGATGACCCGGTATGGTGTTGCCAGCATGAAGGACAATTCATAGGCGCCGATCAACATGATGCTGCGTTCAATCGGGCTGACCTCAACCCAGGGCCGATCCAAATGCGGGGTCAACGCTTCTGACAAAGTTGTCAAATTGTTCATGGCGCCCTTAACCACGGTTTTGAATAAACCCACGTCGGCTTTGTCAAAACCATCCGCGTCCGCATATTGTTTTTCAATTTCCGACCATGACTGATCGGCCAACTGCCACTGGTACAACGCTTGCAAAGCAAACTCTCGTGAACGACGACGCGGCGATTTCACCATGTGTCCCCCGCCGACAAACGCCCACTCACACCCAACCAACCATTTACACAAACACTCATGCTTCATCCTTAGCAACAACAATCATCTCAAGCAAATTTGCCATTTCAATCGCGACCTGCGCGCAATCCACGCCTTTTTCTTCGACCCGTGCCAGCGCCTGCTCTTCGGTGTTGGTGGTCAGAATGCCATTGGCAATCGGAATGCCGGTCTGCAACGCCACATTGGTCACCCCCCGACACGACTCATTCGACACCACTTCAAAGTGATAGGTTTCACCACGAATCACCGCGCCAATGGCAATCAAGGCATCGTATTCATCGGTCATGGCCATGGCTTCCAACACCAATGGAATTTCCAGCGCACCGGGCACACCCGCGCAATCAATATTGCTATCGGCCACACCCAGTCGCAGCAATTCCGCAACACAGGCCGCCAACATTTTTTCGACAATCGGCGCATTAAAACGACTGTGCACAATGCCAATCTTCAAGCCGGCGCCGTCGAGTGACGAAGCGATAATATTCATACTATTTTCAGCTTTCTATCTGGCGCGGCAATTCCATTCGGCTTCACCGCATTGGCCGGTGCCGGTGGCACATATTCGATCACCTCCAAATCAAAACCGGCCATGGAAGGAATATTGATGGGCCAGGACAACACGCGCATCTTGCGAACATTCAAGTGATGCAAAATTTGTGCACCGATGCCGTACATACGCGGATCCCACTTACCACCTTTTTTGGTTTTTAATTCTGCCGGTGACAGCGTGAATCGATCGAGCAACGATTGTGCATCTTCCTCACCACGCAGCAACACAACCACACCGGTGCCTTCGGCGGCGACTATACGTAAAGCGTCACCAACCGAATAAGCATGGCGACCACTTTCAAAATCAAAAAAATCGGCGCCGGTAAACGGCTCATGCACCCGTGTCAGCACCGGCACATCCGGATTAATTTCTCCGCAGGTCAGCGCCATATGCATTTCGTTGACGGTTTTATCCTTGAACAAATGCAGCGTGAACGGACCGTATGGAGTATTGACCGGACGCTCGGCGACTTTTTCAACCAAAGTCTCGTTGATCGAGCGATAACGAATTAAGTCGGCAATCGTGCCGATCTTTAAGCCGTGGCGTTTTGCGAACGGGATCAAATCCGGCAAACGCGCCATCGTGCCATCTTCATTGAGAATTTCACAAATCACACCGGCCGCTGACAATCCCGCCAGCGACGATAAATCACACGATGCTTCGGTGTGGCCGGCGCGCATCAACACACCGCCATTTTGTGCGGTGAGCGGAAAAATATGGCCGGGCTGGACAATGTCCCCCGGTTGGGCATTACGCGCGGAGGCGGCACGAATGGTTCGGGCGCGATCGGCTGCTGAGATGCCGGTGCTGACACCGGTGGCCGCTTCAATTGACACCGTAAACGCAGTGCCGTGTGAGGTGCGATTAACCGCGACCATTGGCAATATATTCAGCTGGGCCGCTTGTGCCGCGGTGATCGGCATACAAATCAAGCCACGCGCATGGGTGGCCATGAAGTTGATCGCTTCGGGTGTGACGAAGTCGGCGGCCATGACGAGATCGCCCTCGTTTTCACGATCTTCCGCATCCACCAACACCACCATCTTGCCGTTGCGGATGTCGTCGATAATTTCTTCTGTGGTTGCAATGGTCATAAACGTTGCCTGAAAATTGAGCGAAAAACAAAAACACCAATGCTGACGCGCATTTTGGAGCACAAATGCCCCATTCGGGTTGCTGGATATAGAGTTTTAAAAAGCAGCACGATAAGATCGTGCGTTGATGCCTATTTTACGCGGTGCAAGGCACTACGCGCCACCGCAGCGGTGTTTTTGTCAGGTGGTGCTGCCGACCGTCGCCATGCGCTCCAAATAACGCGCCAACAAATCAACTTCCAAATTCACTTTCGATCCGGCATGTAAGCCGCGAATAGTGGTGACCTGATAGGTGTGCGGGATGATATTGATTGCAAACACGCAGCGGCCATTGGGCAGATCTTTGACAGCGTTGACCGTCAGTGAAATGCCATTGACGGTAATCGAGCCCTTGCGTGCCACAAACTTGGCCAGGTCGGCCGGCGCATCAATCTCCAGCCGCCACGACGCACCCAAGTCCTCCAACACACTCACCGTGCCGACGCCGTCGACATGACCACTCACCAAATGACCGCCCAGACGATCGCCATACCGCATCGATTTTTCGAGGTTCACTTCTGCGCCCTGCATAAATCCAGTGATCGCGGTTAACGATTCATTTGATACGTCGACCATAAAACAATCGGGCGTTTTCGCCACCACGGTCAGGCAGCAGCCGTTAACCGCAATCGAGTCGCCGATGGCAATCTGATGCAATCCGAGTTTTGGAGCGCGAATCGTCAAATGCAAATTGGCCGGGGTTGTTTCGGCTTTTTCAATTCGTCCGGTGGTTTCGATGAGGCCTGTGAACATGATTCAACTCTTGGTAAATAAGGATGGACGGTTACGTCAACTTCTGCACGATGGCGCGAATGCGAATGTCCGGCCCAACCTGCCGCACGTCTGCAAACTTCAGCGCAATTTTATCGGCCAACACGGTGAGTTCACGCATCGCAAACAAGCCTTTGGCGTCGTCTCCCAAAATGGATGGCGCGACATAAAACACCAACTCGTCCACCACACCGGCTTCCAGCAACGAGCCGTTTAAACGTGCGCCGGTTTCGACCATGACCGAGTTGATTTTTCTGTCGCCCAACATTTGCATCATGGCCACCAAATCAACCTTGCCTTTGATGCCTTCGGTTTTCACCCGTGATACTGGAATTCCTTTTGCCGCCAACGCTGCCGCACGCGCCTCATCCCCGGTGGCGGTGACAATCAAACAGTTGCCGCCTTGCAAAATTTTTGCGTGGTCTTGCACGTCCAAACGGCTGTCGAGCAGAATTCTCAGGGGTTGGCGCTCGCATGGCACGTCACGCACAGTCAGTTCCGGGTCATCGGCCAATACCGTGCCAATGCCCGTCAACATCGCACAGGCATCACGCCGCAGCGCATGTACATCGCGCCTCGCCTCAGCAGACGTAATCCATTTTGATTCACCGTTGTTTAACGCCGTTTTGCCATCGATACTCGTGGCAACCTTCATGGTCACATACGGCCTGCCCAATTCCATACGCAACAAAAATGCCTTCAACTGTTGTTTAACCTCGTTGGCCATCAGCCCGATATCGAGTTGAATTCCAGCCGCACGCAGGTTGATATGACCCTTGCCGTCGACACCTTCAAACGGATCATGAAT
>JAYTBF010000046.1:0-13053 GCA_043737175.1 Burkholderiales bacterium | reverse complement strand
GCCATTTTGATCTGCCGGCGGTCTGCAAGAAAAGTAGACCCGAACAAAATCATCAAATACCAGGGTAGCGGGAGCCTGTGCAAACTCCTTCAACCACGGGCGGCCCCCAATATCTTGCGGGGTAAATACTTTCCCCAGTTTTTTCCATACGAACATCGACTAGCTCAACTCATAATTTTCTGAAATTCTGCGGCGGACTGCATCCATTGAGTTGAACATCATCACGTCAATAATGGATAACCATGGTACAAATTGCTGATCATACTGCGCATATTCAAATGGTTTGGATTGAATGAATTCCAAGTTTATGCCCGCGGCGGCAAATGCAGACTTCGAATAAAGCTCTTTCCCTCCTACGGGGTTCAAATAGGACGTTGCGCCAACTGCCACACATAGGGCAATTACTTTATCCTGATTGGTCAGCGCATGGTCAATCGCAATATTGGAGGAGACGCCAATCTTGGTCGAGATTCCCAAATGTTGGCGGGTTCTGGCAATTGAGTGCTGCAAAAAACGAAACAGGTTTGAGTCCTCATAGTGAATGATCTCCTCAATCAGCGGAAACGTCTGCACATAATATGGCGCCCGTCGATAGTTGCCGCTTAACTGTCTTATTAATTTTTCTTTATTGAAGCCCGCAGCGAGTTCCCGTTGGCAAATATCCAAGCTGTCCGAATCCGCTTTTAACGGGAGCGTGAACATTGCGTCTTGGCCGTTTTGCAGCATTCGATTACGATTGATCCAGCCTTTTTTCGTATATTTGATGTTGTCATAGATTACAAACAAATCAACCGCAGCAATCAGCTGAAAGTAACCAATGTAGGGGAAAAAATAGGGCTGCATGATGGCAAGGCGCATCTCGTTCACCCGCCATTAACCAACAATACTGGCAATTACGCGAGCCTGCTCTGCCTTTTCAAGCGCGGGAAAAATCGGCAGGCACAAAACCTGTTCCGCCATCTGAAAAGCATGCGGTAAATTGTCTCGCTTAGACGATGGCAATCCACGATAAGCTGAAAATTCGCTAATCAACGGATAGAAATATCGCCGCGCAAAAATTCCTTGGTCACGCATTTTTTGATACAAGGCGTCACGCGAAATACCGAATTCCGGCTCGATCAGAATCGGAAAATAGGAATAATTCGGGGTCACATTTGTTTGCGGCTGAATCACGCGAACTCCCTTAACTCCGGCCAACGCAGAACGATAACGTGCATCAATTGCCGCGCGCGCCGCCATCGCCTGGTCAATTCGCGTCAGCTGTAACAATCCAAGGGACGCCTGAAACTCATTCATTTTGGCGTTGGTTCCCGGTGCAACCACCGTTACTTCATCGGCAAAGCCAAAGTTTTTCAAATAGTCGATGCGCTTTTTTGTTTCCGCATCGTGACAAACAATCGCGCCCCCCTCAAACGTATTAAATACCTTGGTGGCGTGAAAGCTGAGCGCGGATATGTCGCCATATTTGGTGATGGATTGTCCATTTTGGGTCACACCAAAGGAATGTGCCGCGTCGTACAAAACTTTGAGTCCGTAAATATTGGCGATGCGCTGAATTTCAGCGTTGTCACAAGGGTTGCCGTACACGTGCACCGGCATGATCGCCGTCGTTTGTGGGGTAATCGCGGCCTCGATTTTGGCTGGATCCATATTTCCGGTCGCCGGGTCAATGTCGACAAAAACCGGTTTGATGCCGTTCCAATGGAGCGCGTGTGCGGTGGCAACAAAACTATATGGGGTAGTGATCACTTCGCCGCTAATGCGCATGGCCTGTAACATTGTCACCAATGCCAACATGCCATTGGTAAACAGGCTCAAATGTTCGACCCCCAAATAACGGCACAACTCGGCTTCGAGTTTTTCGTGGAATGGCCCATTGTTGGTCAATATTTTGCGATCCCAGATCTCCCGTAGCATTGGAATGAAATCCTCCAATGGGGGCAAATCCGGCTGCGTAACATAAATTTTTTTCATATTTTTCGATTTTACCGGACTGCCTGCACAAAAAGGGGCCATTGGGCTCTTTCATGAGGTCAAAACCTTCCTGAAACTAACCAAATACTTGCACTTAACTGCTTGTTTTGGTTATAATTTCAGGCTTTCCTGGTTTTGTCAGGCGTTACCCGTTCGCAACGGGCTTGTTTCCGGTTCTCAATCGGATGATTCTCTACACTTAGGAGTTAGCATGGTCGTTATTCGTATGGCACGCGGTGGTTCCAAGAACCGCCCTTTTTACCACGTCGTTGTTGCCGATTCCCGCAATCGTCGTGATGGTCGCTTTATTGAGCGCCTCGGTTTTTACAATCCAGTTGCATCCGAATCCGAAGAAGGTTTTCGTATTGCAATGGATCGTTTGACGTTCTGGCAGGGCAAGGGTGCGCAAGCCTCTGATGCGGTCATGAAATTGGTCAAACGCGGCAAAAAAGCCGCCACGGCATAACGTTTAACCAGTTAGTCGCCTCTCGGTGCACTCGGCTTCGTTCGGAGCAAAGTGTATCGAGAGGCGGTGAATTTGGTCAGACGGCACATCCGGCTCAAACGCCAACATGGCAGCAGTAAAAAATTTGGCAACAAAACCCGCAACCGACAATATGGTGGTGATGGCGCGTATTGCTGCGCCGTTCGGCATCAAAGGTTGGGTCAAACTACAAACGTTTACCGAGTTCGCCGATAGTTTGGATGAATTTGACAGCTGGTTTCTTTCCACACCAAGCGGGTGGGAAGAAGTTGACGTTGAAGATTACGCGGTCAACGTCAAGTCGGTGGTGGCCAAGTTACAAGGCTGCAATGATCGCACCGCAGCTGAAAAGCTGCATAAACGTGACATAGCCGTGCCGCGTGATTGGCTCGATGCCGCAGAAGATGGTGAGTATTACTGGATCGATTTGATCGGTGCGGCGGTGTTGAATGAAGCCGGTGAACAACTCGGTAAGATTGAAACATTGATGGAAACCGGTGCCAATGATGTGCTGGTGGTGAAGTCAGATACAACCGAAATTTTGATTCCGTTTGTCGATGAATATTTGCTGAATGTGGATCGCGACAAAAAAATTGTCACGGTCCGTTGGGAAAAAGATTGGAACAAGCCAGAAAAGAACCCGGAAAGTACTTCGGGTGACGATCTGACAAAAAGGTTTTGATTCGGAAAAATGGCGATGAAACGCTACGACGTCATCTCTTTATTTCCGGAAATGTTTGATGCGATTGCCGATAGTGGCGTGACGCGTCGGGCGCTGGATCAAAAGGTGTGGGAGCTGCAATGTTGGAACCCGCGCGATTTTGTTGATGATAAACATAGGACCATTGACGACCGCCCATTTGGCGGCGGGCCGGGAATGGTGATGAAAGCGCCACCTTTGCAATCGGCTATCACGGCTGCAAAGGCCAGGCAGCAACAGTTTCAGGTGGTGCCGCGGGTGATTTATTTGTCCCCACAGGCAAAACCGATGAAAGACGCCGATGTCCGGCGGCTTTCGGCAGAGGACGGCTTGATTTTTCTCTGTGGCAGATACGAAGGCATCGACGAGCGTTTGATTGAAACGTGTGTTGATGAAGAAATTTCCATCGGCGATTATGTTTTGTCCGGTGGCGAGTTGGCAGCGATGGTGGTGATAGATGCAATGGTACGGTTATTGCCCGGCGTGTTAAACGACGGTGCCTCGGCGGCGGAAGATTCTTATTCCCCCGCACGTGACGGCCTGCTGGATCATCCGCACTACACCCGGCCGGAGCAATGGATTGACGTAAATGCCTCACCCGTGCCGCCGGTATTAATGGGTGGCAACCATGCCGAAATTGCCCAATGGCGACGACGCATGGCGTTGCAGCGGACATGGTTGCGGCGGCCCGATTTACTTGACGGGCTGGCGTTGTCGAAAGAAGATTTGCGCTGGCTTGAAGAATTAAAGCGGTCGCAGCAAGTGAAGTCGTAGCAGGTTGTAAGTGAGGTAAAAAAGCTGGCACACATCAACGGGTTGTTTTTGCGGGGTTTGCAGCAGGTTGAAACCCACGTTGCGCTGTGTGATTAGGTCGATGGATAATTTAAACCATCACCATTGATAAACATTAAGGAAACAATATGAACCTGATTCAAATTTTGGAGCAAGAAGAAATTGCCCGCCTGGGTCGCAAGATCCCGGATTTCGCACCAGGCGATACCGTCATCGTTAACGTCAAGGTCATCGAAGGCGAACGCAAACGTGTTCAGGCCTACGAAGGTGTGGTGATTGCCAAGCGCAATCGCGGCCTCAATTCATCTTTCATCGTCCGTAAAATTTCGTCCGGCGAAGGTGTCGAGCGTACTTTCCAAAGTTATGCTCCGACCATTGCCTCGATCGAAGTGAAACGTCGTGGTGACGTACGTCGCGCCAAACTTTATTATTTGCGCGATCGTTCGGGCAAATCGGCGCGTATCAAGGAAAAGCTCGACTACGTGTCTTCACAGACCAAGGGCGAAGCGTAAATTTTTTAACGCTGCCGCACGAAAAAACCGCGACCCTGAGTCGCGGTTTTTTTTGGCCAATCGACATGAGACTGAATTAAATGGCGCGTGCCACACCCAGCCAAATGGGGATCGACAACATGCCAAACAGCGTACTGACGGTGATCGACTGCGCCACCACCGGACCATTGCCGCCCATACGAATCGCGAGAATGTAAGCGGAGGTGGCCGTGGGTAACGCACCGAACAACACCACCATATCAAAATATACGCCCGTCACATCAAACCACTTTGCCAGCGTGATGGCCGAAATGGGCATGACGATTAATTTGACCGCCATGTTGTAGGTGATCAATGGCGCATTGGCGCCAACGTTGGTCAATGTCAACGCCGCCCCCACTGCCAGCAATCCACAAGCGAGCGAGGCCGCGCCCATGCGCGAAATCAGCATTTGTAACACCTCGGGCAACGGCAATCCAGACAGTGAATACAACACACCACCAACGGTGGCCAGAATCAGTGGGTTTTGCGCCAACTCCCTCAATATCGGCACTTGCGAATTTTTTGCCAGCATCCATACCGAGGCAATATTACAAATTGGTACCACCATGGCGATAACAATTCCAAACGCTGCAATGCCCGCCTCGCCATGTAAACGTCCAGCAATGGCCAAGCCAATGTACGAGTTAAATCGAAACGCGGTTTGGAAACTCGATGCGTAAACCTTAGGCTCGGACTTTAGAAACCACTTGGCAGCATAAGCGACAACAATGCCGACCGCGACCGTTAACAACGCGGTCTTGAGCGCAGGTGCCGCCGCCACAAAGTCCAGTTTTTGTTTGGCGATGGAATTAAACAGCAACGCCGGAAACAACACGTAATAAATGAGCTTTTCCAGCCCACTCCAAAAGTCACGCCCCCAACTGGTGATCCGATTCAGCACAAATCCAAACAGGATCAACGCAAAATCGGGGATGAGGAGGAGGGCAAAGGACATGTCAAATTATAGGCTCAGCAACATTGACACCTAGAGGACACATCGTCCCAAGCATAAATCCGTGATAATTACCCATGAATCTGGGACATAGATACACTAATCGCTGACCTCGTCCAATTTTCGCTCTAACAGTTTGTTGAAATTTGATGCTGTTCAAATTACAGGTGTTGGAGCTGATGCTTCCCCTTTGAAAAAGGGGGATTGAGGGGGATTTAAGCAGTTACTTTGGCGTTAATCACCGAAAATCCCCTCTAACTCCCCTTTTTTAAAGGGGAGGACTGTTCGAGACAACAATTACTTTGCTGAATGCACTGGCTCACATCGATTTCCACAAACTGCTAGCGACGTTTTTTCAAATTGCTCGCGTGTTGCAAAAAACCGGCAGAAGCAAAAAAATACCGACAAATTGTATAAACCAAAATTAAACATGGCTTTAAAACTAACAACATTCTGGCAGAACATTTTTCCCGGGCTCGCAGCGGCCGTCATTATCGCGATTGCCGCGATGTTTTTAGCCGAGCACTATGGGGCGTCGGCGATGTTATTTGCCCTGTTACTCGGTATGGCCGTCAATTTTCTTGGCCAGGAAGGACGCACCGTGGCTGGCGTGATGTGGTCGTCCTCTACATTGTTGCGCGTAGGTGTGGCCATGCTGGGCTTGCGCATCACTTTTAGCGAAGTGGCCAGCCTGGGGATGGGTGTCACCCTGTTAGTGGTCGGCGCGGTGCTTGCCACCATTGTTTTCGGCGCGTTACTCAGCCGCATGATGGCCACGCCCAATAATTTTGGCGTGTTAACAGGCGGTGCGGTGGCGATTTGTGGTGCCTCGGCTGCGCTGGCGGTGTCGGCAGTTCTTCCAAAACATACACACAGCCATCGTGACGCCACCTTTACCGTTATTGGTGTCACGGCGTTATCCACCATCGCCATGGTCGTTTATCCACTCATTTCCCACGCACTTGGTTTTACCGACCGCGAGGCGGGAATTTTTTTAGGCGCGACCATTCACGATGTCGCGCAGGTCATTGGCGCTGGCTATTCCGTTTCGCCGGAAGCCGGCGACACCGCGACCATTGTGAAGTTGTTGCGGGTGGCCATGTTGTTACCGGTCATTCTGATCCTGTCAATTGTTTATCGGCGGCAACATGATCAATCATCAGGCGACAAAAACTTCAAAAAACCACCACTACTGCCGTGGTTTGCGGTTGTTTTTGGTTTATTGGTGGCCATCAACAGTGTGGTCACGCTGCCGAAGGAGTTTTTAACTATCGCCAGTGAAACGTCACGATTTTTGCTGGTGACCGCCATCGCCGCGATCGGCATGAAAACCCAACTCAAAGAACTGGTGATGTTGGGCTGGCAGCCGGTGGTGTTGATCGTGGCAGAGACTGCCTTTCTCGCCGCTGTGGTGATTGTCGCCATGAAGTGGTTGTTGTAACCGGCATTTTTTGCCAACAAAACCAATCATGATGAATCGCAACGATCAAACCCAGAATAACGATGCCCGGTACGACGCCATTCTGATCGCGCCGTTTGCCAGCATCGGAATTTTGGCGGATGAACGGGCAGTCACCGCCATTCATTTTTTGCCTGCCGACACACCGGCCAAGTCACCGATCAAAAATACCTTGGCGCATTTGGCTTGTGTGCAATTGGCATCGTATTTGAACAACCCAAAATTTCGCTTTGATGTTCCCGTGCGATTGACCGGCAGCAAACATCAGCTGGATGTCTGGCAGGCGATGCGAGAAATCGCCCCGGGCGTCACACAAACGTACGGCACAGTCGCCAACACCATTGGCTCAAACGCACGCGCGGTCGGCACCGCCTGTGGCAAAAATCCGGTTCCGATTATTGTGCCCTGTCACCGCATTGTTGCGACCAACGGGCTGGGCGGTTTTATGGGTGGCAAATTGGATGATCCACTGGCGATCAAACGCTGGCTGCTTTCACATGAAGGCGCCCTCACGGCACTGCCTCACACCGGCCGACTGTTATGAGTGCCGAAAAAAACTACGATCCAATCATTGATCAATTTTCCGACAGCCTGTTTTTGTCCGATGGTTTGTCAAAAAATACCATTGAAAGTTATCGGCGCGATTTGGTACAACTCGACAGCTGGCTGATCAAACATAAACGTGCGCCTTTGCTCAAACTGGACACGACGGATTTACAAGCTTATTTTGCCGACCGCATCACCGTTGACCACGCCAGTCCGCGCACCACCGCCCGCCTGACCTCGACGCTCAAGCGTTTTTATCAGTACAGCCTGCGTGAAAAGCTTACCGAAATTGACCCAAGCGCCTCACTCGACGCGCCGAAATTACCACGCAGTTTGCCCAAGTCGTTGTCGGAAGCGGACGTGGAAGCACTGTTGGCAGCGCCCAACGTAACCACACCATTGGGCATGCGCGACCGCGCAATGTTGGAGTTACTGTATGCCGCCGGTTTGCGGGTCACGGAATTAATCAGTCTGCCGCTCGCCCAATTGAGTTTGAATCAACAAGTCGTGCGCATTCTGGGCAAAGGCAGCAAAGAACGGCTGGTGCCGATTGGTCAGATTGCCGCAGATTGGCTCGAACAATACATTGCTGGCGCACGCAATGAAATTCTCGACGGCCGTCAATCAAAGGAGTTGTTTGTCACCGCCCGCGGCGCGGCCATGTCCCGGCAAATGTTTTGGCATTTGATTAAGCGCCACGCCGTCCATGCCGGCATTCATTCTGTGATTTCCCCACACGTATTACGCCATGCCTTTGCCACTCATTTGATCAATCACGGCGCCGATTTGCGCGTCGTGCAGTTATTACTCGGCCACGCGGATATCACCACCACGCAAATTTATACCCACGTCGCCCGTGAGCGCCTGAAAGCGATTCACGCCCAACATCACCCACGCGGCTAATCAAGAACCATGAGCAAACATTCCGAAACTCCGGCGACGGCCATGTTAAGAACGCATGGCGTTGTTTATACCGAACATATTTATGAGTACGTTGAACACGGTGGCACCGGCGTGTCGTCCAGCGCACTTAATGTGGATGAACACCACGTCGTGAAAACACTTATTTTTGAAGACGACCAGCGCCACCCACTGTGTGTGTTGATGCATGGCGACAAAAAGGTCTCCACTAAAGAATTGGCCCGGCAAATTGGTGCCAAACGGGTCGCGCCGTGCAAACCGGAGGATGCTTTTCGCCACTCCGGTTATATCGTTGGTGGATGTTCGCCGTTTGGATTGCGAAAACCCATGCCGGTTTATTTGCAAAAATCGATTCTTGAATTGGAAAGGATTTTCATAAACGGCGGCAAACGCGGCTTTTTGGTCGGTATGCCACCGCAGGAAATCGTGCGGGTGGTCAAACCGACTTTGGTCGATGCCTGTTTGGTGGAAGTGAATAACCCACCGATCTGATGAGTCGTGCCGGTATCCGAGCGGCTCGTACGTGGGCAATGATTGGTTAACCCGGCGGTTGGTGTTTTGCCGGCACGGTTGGGTCGTGTCGCGAACGCGCAATAGTCACACCCACCCGTTTAACGCCCCGCATATGGCCGATTTTTGCGACGCTGATTTTCACCCACATGGCGTTAAAGTCATGGAACAACACGTGGGTAATATGTTCGGCCAGGGCTTCAAGCAATTTAAATTTGGAGTCTTTTAAATCGGCTTTGACACGCTCGACCACTTTGCCGTAATCAATGGTGTCGCGAATCAAATCACTTTCACCGGCGAGATGGGTGTCCAAACCAATGTCAATATCGAATTCGAGCATTTGTGGGCGTTGCTGTTCCCACTCATAAACACCAATCCATGCCTCGGCGCGAAATTCGTGAATAAAAATAATATCCATTTATAAAATCCGATCAATCGCGGGTGGGGTGTACTCAGCATTCCAACATTTTTGATCTGGCACGGCGCGACAAAAGTGCCGGTCAATCTTTTGATCAAAGTCGGATGCGCGTCAGGAAAAAGTGTCCGTATTGTAAACTACCGACCCATGACCTCCATGACCCCTATGACATCCATACTCGCCATCCTCATCGCCTACCTCGTCGGCTCGCTTTCATTTGCCGTCATCGTCAGCAAACTCATGGGATTGCCCGATCCGCACACCTATGGCTCCGGCAGCCCTGGCGCGACCAATGTATTGCGCACCGGCAATAAACTCGCCGCCATATTGACCCTGATCGGTGACGCCGGCAAAGGCTGGTTTGTTGTTTGGTTGGCACAATATTTGGCGGCAGATTACGCGCTCAGCCCCACTGTGCTCGCCGGGGTGGCCTTTGCGGTGTTTGTCGGCCATTTGTTCCCGATATTTTTTCGCTTTCAGGGTGGCAAAGGGGTTGCCACTGCAGCGGGAATCCTGCTGGCGATTCATTGGTGGCTGGGGTTGGCCTCGCTGGCGACCTGGTTAATCATCGCGGTATTTTTCCGCTACTCGTCGTTTGCCGCACTTGTGGCGGCCGTTTTTGCGCCGTTTTATACCTTTTTGATGTTTGGCTTCTCGCCGTATTTGCCCACTGTATTGGTGATGTGTGTACTGCTCATTTGGCGGCATCGAGAAAACATCAGCAAGCTTTTGAATGGCACTGAATCCAAAATAGGCGCGAAGAAATCAACGCCGCCAACAGAATCCTAATCTCGTTTATTGACGAGCATCTTCAGCACTTTTTGCCTGTAAAGGCGCATCTATAAACAAGTTTCACTTTGCGTCTCGTGGCAGTGGACGCACCCACCACCAGCCGACCACCGCCAGCAAAAACACGCTGATGTAGGCGACGGCAAACACCCAGACCGGCAAGTCCCAATAAAGCAAATTGTGCAGCCAGCGCTGAACAAACCCTTGCGGCTGCATTTCGCCACGCAACCAATCTTCCAAATTGGTGAGTGGGCAGGTAATGCCAAGCAAAACCTCGGCGCTGACCACCCCAAGAGACAGCAGGTGCACCAGCCGAAACACCCGGTTTCGCACCCAGCGCCACCCGAGCTGCCCACCCAAACCGATCGCAATCAGTCCGCCGACGTTAAATAGCACCACAGCCAGATGAATAAGTAGAATCAAGTCTGCAAGCATTTGTGTGATCACCTCGCTTCAAAGATCGATGGACAGCCCTAATTTACGCCTGGCTGAACAACCGATTATCGAACGAAAAATCCTTGCGCTACCGCGTTTACCGCCATAAACTTCAAACCCTGTTCGCACCTTGTCAGCGCGCAAACAAATTTCATCACCTACCTAAGGGTTTTCCTATGAATATACGCAGCCATTTTTCACTTGCCGTGAGCCTGGCGCTCGCGGTCATGCTGAGTGCCCCGCTCGCTGTCCGCGCGCAAGCCAAAGCCGAACCGGTAGCGGTTGATGCCTCTGCCCTGCCACCGGTCATTCCAGTCGAAACGTTCATGCGTCGTGCCGAATTTGGCGCCATGTCGATTTCTCCCAAAGGCGATCGGCTTGCCGCGCTAGTACCGTTAAAGGACCGCGACAATCTAGTGGTCATTGATTTGGTCAAACGCACCCGCACCACCATCACCAATTTCACTGACAATGACGTCATCAATTTCAACTGGATCAACAATGACCGCTTGTTCCTGCGCGTTGCGGATGGCCGCGACGCCCAAGGGGAGGCGCGTTATCGCGGCACCTATGCTGTCAACGTAGATGGATCTGGCGTTCGCAATCTGACGGAACTGCGTGGTCTCGCGCCACTCCAGATCATTGCCAATGACACAAAAGGTGAGATGCTGGTGTCGATGCGTCTTCGCAATCGCGTCATCGCCGACGTCTATCGGCTCAATACCAACACGGCTAAATATGAACTGCTGACATTCGACAACCCCGGTGAAACGCAGAGCTGGCTGCTGGACTGGAATGATCAGCCACTGATCGCCGAAAGTCCAGATCCTGATACATTGCAAACTATCACTTGGTATCGATCGGACATCAAAGCGAAGTGGGAAGTCCTGTGGAGAAACCCACCTGACGAAGCACAAGACTCAATGAACGTGGTGGCTTTTATGCCGGACGGAAAGAGCCTGATCGTATCATCCAACAAAGGGCGTGACAAATACGCGCTGTATCGTTATGACCTTGCCACCCGCGCCCTTGCCGAGTTGATTTTTGAACATCCGCTGATTGACGTTTCAGGCGGCCTAATTTGGAGCCGCGCAGAGAAGAAACTCATGGGCGTGGCTTATAGCGCAGAGGAATCCAAAACAATTTGGCTTGATCCAAAAATGGCCAAGCTGCAATCGCAGATTGACGCAACATTCAAAAATATGCGCAATGTATTGAGTTTTAATTCATTGGCCGACAACTCTCGTGTGTTGGTGAGTACATCCTCCGCAACCGATCCAGGAGGATACTACCTGTACGACTCCGCCGCTGGACTGGAA
Organism: Burkholderiales bacterium; assembly: GCA_043737175.1. Taxonomy (GTDB): domain Bacteria; phylum Pseudomonadota; class Gammaproteobacteria; order Burkholderiales; family Usitatibacteraceae; genus UKL13-2. The sequence continues at coordinate 1,221 of JAYTBF010000046.1, read as the reverse complement.
GAGCTGCCAAAGCGCCGACCGTGGATTAATCCAGACCATATATCCCCACGCGCATACATGCCCTATAGCGCCCGCGATGGTTTGAACATCCCAGCATGGGTGACCATTCCCAAAGGAACGTCCGGCAAAAATCTGCCGCTGATTGTTAATATCCACGGCGGACCAAATGCTCGCTCCTACGGCGGCAATCCGTGGGGACGTTATTCGGAAGCACCGTTTTTCGCCAATCGCGGCTATGTGGTGCTGGAACCGGAGCCGCGCGCGTCAACCGGCTTTGGCCGCAAACACCTCAGCGCCGGCTACAAACAATGGGGCCAAACCATGCAGGATGACATCACCGATGGTGTCCTGCACCTCATTAAGGCAGGCATTGTCGACAAAAACCGCGTCTGCCTTTACGGCGGCAGTTATGGCGGTTATGCGACCTTGCAGGGTCTGGTGAAAGAACCGGAAATGTTCCGATGCGGCTTGCCGTGGGTCGCGGTTTCCGACCTGATGTTGCTGCTGACCGATACATTGAGTGACACCAACAACTCACGCTACAACGTTGCCGCTTTTCAAGACCGCAATCTTGGCAACGCCAAAACAGACCGTACCATGTTGGAAAAATTTTCACCGGTCAACCATGCCGACAAGATCCGTGTACCGGTGTTGTTGGTGATGGGCGAGCTCGATGTGCGGGTGCCACTGCGCCACGGTACCTCGATGCGCGACGCTATGAATCGTGCCGGCGTCAAGAACGAATTGGTGATTTATAAGGGCGAAGCACACGGCTTCAACAAACAGGAAAATGTTGTAGATTTTTTTTCCCGCGCCGAGAAATTTTTTGCTGAAAATTTGAAGTAATACCCATGGTGCGAAAAAAAAGGCACCCTCGGGTGCCTTTTTTTTGCCCTCAATTTGCTGCGCAAGTTATCTCGCCAACAACGTCGATTCGATAAATTTAATATGTGAAAAAAGCAAATAATCCAGATTGGTTTTTTTAATAAAACCGTGCCCCTCATCATCCGCCATCAAAAACCAGACGGGAATGTTTTGTTTTTTTAACTTATCAACGATTTGCAGCGACTCGGTATATGGCACCCGCGGGTCATTTTTACCCTGCACGATCAACATCGGTTTTTTCATTTTTTCGACATTGTTCGTGGGGGAAATTTTCTCCAAAAAAGTCCGCATCTCCGGGATACGTTCGTCGCCATATTCATCGCGCCGCAAATCCCG
>JAYTBF010000045.1:0-2268 GCA_043737175.1 Burkholderiales bacterium | reverse complement strand
CCGCGCCGCACACCAGCAATTGGGACCTGCCCTACACCTTGATGGTGGCGTTCAGCCTTCGCCTACATATTTATTGGATGGGCAAACATTCGATTTTTAATCCGCCGTTTCGTCATATCATGATGTGGCTCGGCGGTATTCCCGTCAATCGTGCCGCGGCCAGCAATCTGGTGGCAGCGTCAGCCGAGGCCATTAAAAATGCCGATCGGCCGGTACAATTGGTGGTGCCGCCGGAGGGTACCCGCAGCAAGTCACGTTATTGGAAAACCGGGTTTTATTACATCGCGCTGAATGCCAATGTGCCGATCATCATGGCGTATATGGACTACGAGAAAAAGATGTCCGGCCTTGGGCCGATCCTTTATCCATCCGGCGATATCGACGCAGACATGAAAATCATCAAGGCGTTTTATGCGCCGTTTAAAGGCAAAAACGCCATGCAATTTGACTCAGATTAATGCTTTACATGGAGGTGACAAATGGATTCCAATAAAAAACCGGCCGACAATGAGAAAGTGACGTGCCAAGCTTGTAAGAAGTCAATGGCGGCAGACGACGCCATCACACCCGAAGCCAGTGACTACTATCTGCATTTCTGCGGTCTGGATTGTTATGCGCAGTGGCAAACCGCCAAATCGCGACCGGCCAAACCTTCCAAACCCGCCTGATCCCAACGCAACGCAGGCGCGGCTTAGGGTGCCTGTCAGCCGATGCCGGCCGTTGATCCCTAGTGCTTATGTCCGCCGGTGTCTTTTTCCTGCCCTTTGGCGGTCACGTCGACAGTAAACGTTTTTTTGTCGGCGGATTCAAACGTCAGTTTGAGCGGCACGGTGTCGCCCTTGTTGATCGGCTTGACGATCTTGAACAACATGACGTGATAACCACCCGGCCGGAGTTCGACGATTTTGTTGGCCGGAATCTCGACGGCGTCGACGGCTTTCATTTCCATCACGCCGTCTTTCATTTTCATGTCATGAATTTCGACGGTGCCCGCCGCAGGGGATTCGGCCTTGAGCAAACGCAGTGGTTTGCCGGATTTGATATGCATATAGGCGGCCGAGACACTACCACCCGGCACGGTGGTTTTGACCCAGACATCAAACACCCGCAGAGACGGCTCTGCTGATTGCGCGTGAACGGCAAAACTTGTAAACAGCGGTGCGCAGGCGACGAACAAGCCGACGAAAAAACGATTACGATTCAAAATTGGCTTCATAAAAAATCTCCGCATAAAAATATCAGATTGGATTATCCCAGTAACGACTCGATCTGCAAAAAGTGGGACGCTTCGATGATGGCGGTGTTGACCAACTGTCCGGGCCTGGCTTGATTGGATTGCAAATGGGGAATGACGCCCAAACACGGCGCGTCAATCATTTGTTTCAGGGCATCGATATTTTCGATGGTACAACTCATGTTCGGATCAATGGTGTTGGCGACCCAGCCGACCAATGTGAGGCCGCGTGTGTGAATGGCTTCAACCGTCAACAGCGCGTGGTTCAGACAGCCCAGGCGCAAACCCACCACCAGAATCACGCCCAGTTTGAGGCGCACGGGAATGGCCGCCATCGATTCGGTTTCGGATAGGGGCACTAAAAATCCACCGGCGCCTTCGACCAGCACCATGTCATGGCTGGCGGCAAGGGTGGCAAACGCCGCGTCTATTTTTTTCAGATCAACGATGATGTTTTCATGTTGCGCAGCCAGGTGTGGCGCAATCGCCTCGGTAAAACAGTAGGGATTCACCAAGCTCGCGTCAATGTTACGGCCATAAACATTAAGCAATTCTGCGACGTCACTATTCATCGGCGCATCGCTGGAGCTCGCACTCGTTGGAATAGGATCAACACCCGCCGCCACCGGTTTCATCGGCGCAACATTGACGCCGCGTGTCCGCAACGCCAGCATCAACGCACAGGTGACCAACGTTTTGCCGACGCCGGTATCGGTGCCGGTAATAAAAAAATGTCTCATACGTGGCCGACCATGCGTTTAAATTCGTTGAGTGAAATAGCTTGTTGACCATCAATGGTTTTACGTTTGGCCATTGCCGGTTTCCAAGCGTGGCCATAAATCACTTCGTACGTCGTCGGCAATTTACCCTCATGACGGAATGGTTCGTATGCCGCTGCCAATTTTTGCCAACGCGATTTGCCCATCAGCCCGCGCGCACGACCCGGCAAAACGTTATGCGCACCAATGCCCTTGAGTTCGCGCATCAGTGTCATCAGTTCACTATAGGTGATGGTCAAAACTTCACAATCCATC
>JAYTBF010000044.1:0-2271 GCA_043737175.1 Burkholderiales bacterium | reverse complement strand
CCGGTGTAATTCAGGAAGTCGTTGTTTTTGACGTTGATAAAGAACTGCGATGTGGCTGAATCACGCACATTGGTACGCGCCATGGCGACTGTGTAGAGGTCGTTTTTCAGACCATTGGTGGATTCATTCTTGATTTGTGGCTTGGTCGGTTTTTGCTGCATGTCTTTGGTCATGCCGCCGCCTTGCACCATGAAGTTACCGATAACGCGATGGAAAATGGTGCCGTTGTAATGGCCGGATTCGACGTACTGAATAAAGTTTGCCGTGGAGATGGGCGCTTTTTCGTTATCGAGTTCGAGGGTGATGGCACCCATTGACGTGGTGAGTTTGACTTTCACAGGCATTCCTTTTTCGGGTTTACATAAATTGGTTTTAACGGCGGTTTTTTTAGCATCAGATTTGTCTGCAGTTTTCGTGGTGGGTTTTACCGCGGGCGCAGCAGGTTTTGCCGCAGGCGCGGCGGGTGTTGTCGGCGTTTGCGCCACGGCATTTGCCGACAAAAAACCAACCGACAATGCGGTAATGGATGCGGCAATCAGAAAAATGGATTGGGTTGAAACAACTTGCATGGCTTTTGCTCCTTCAGTTTCAGGTAAAAAAAATGACAATGTGGGCAATGCGGATTAACCCGCCGCGCCCTCGTAAATGATTTTCCATTTGCCGTCTTCGCGTTGCCAGTATTGGCGTTTTTTCATTTTGCTGTTGTTATTGCTGCTGCGATATCCCTGGTCAAAGGTGACCATCATCATAGGCGGCAAATTCGCGTTGGTCCGGTATTCAAAAATAGAAAGATTCGAAACATCAACTTTGATAAATGATTTGTTGGCATTCACGTTTCGTTTGTGGCTGGCCCATTCACCAATGCCTTTGCCTTCTGCGGCAAAGTTTTGCGAGTAGTGGCGCAGGTAGGCGTCGGTATTGAGACTCTCCCAATCTTGCTTCCACTGCTCAAGGTGGCTGTCAAACGCGCCGTTGAAGGCCTGCCAATCACCTGGTGATTGCCATTCAACGGTCGGCGCAATGATGACCGGTGTGACGCCGGGCGTGACATATTTGCCCAGCTGTTGAAAATCGTCGTTGGTCAGCACCACGCAGCCGTCGCTCGCCCAGGGTGGCCGACTATAGGTGTCGGACGGTGTACCGTGAATCCAAATTCCGGATCCGGTGCGGCCCAGTTTTTTGTCAATATCATTGGGGAAATTGATCGGGAATGCACCCGGACCATAAAAGTCGGTCAATTTTTCTTTTGCCACCGTGGACGTCACGTGATAAACGCCAATGGGTGTTTTTTGATCGCCAGTGCGTTCTTTTTCAATGCCACGTTTGCCAATGGTGGTATAAAAATCGGCGACCCGTTGTGGTTTGCCATTTACATTTTTGAAGACGTAAATGCGTGCACGAGAGAGATCCATCAACAATACAAACTCGTGTCCCGGTGCAAGCTGCAACAATGCCGACGGTAGGGCGTCGGGTGCGGGGGCATCAAAATAATGGGTCAGGCGAACTTGTGCCTCATGCCGCAAATTGGCGATGTTGGCCTGCATATCGGCCTGCGGTTTCACACCCGGTGCGCCGGCCAGCGCCACCATCACGCCGGACTTGGCCATCAATAAATCGCCGCGGATTAAGTGGCCGAGGCGAAAATTGGGATTTTTAGCCAGCGCCGCGTCCAGCTCTTTAATGGCCGGTGTGATACCGCCGTTACTCAATTTTTCCATCGCCCTGCCGAGGGCGCGTTCTACTTCATTGCTGTAGGAGGGCAGGCTGGTGGCGGAGTGGATCGCGATACCGGCAATGCTGGTGCCGGCAACAGTGGAGACCGGCTGCGCAAAAACGCTGGTGCACGACAATGTCGACACCAGCAACAATCGACCCAATCGACCACAAGCCGCCTTGGTTCGGCATGTGATGGGGGCCGGATGTGCGATGTAAAACATGTTGAACATTAGCCGCCTGACCGTTCCGATTGGATCAACCATTTGTCGCCTGCGCGTACCAGGCGCAGTGTTTTGGTGTTGTCACTCTTATAGGCGTCGGCAACATAGGCCTGACGGAAAGTCGCGGTGGCTTCGTTATCTTTGATTTTGATACTACGCATGGTGATATCAATACGAATGGACTTGGGTCGATCAAGACGCTCGCGTCGTTGCGTTTCCCAGGCACCACGTGAGAGGCCGTCCGGTATTTCAAAGGTGGCGGCGTAAAAACCTAAATAGGCATTGACGTCTTTGGCAGCCCAGGCTTTGGCCCACGCCATGACCATGGCTTTGG
>JAYTBF010000043.1:0-28444 GCA_043737175.1 Burkholderiales bacterium | reverse complement strand
AATGATGGGTTGCTCACCGACACCGCCGCGGCCCATCACAGCTGGTCACAACTCGCCAATATTCGTGCCGCCCGTGAGGCCAACGAAGCGGCCATCGTCCGAGAATTCGAAGATCTCAGCTGGCAAATCGGCGAAGTCGAACGTCTCAATTTCAGTTTGAGTCATTGGGAAGAAACCCTCGCCGATCAGCGCCGCCTCGCCAACGCAGCCGCACTGATCAGCTCGACCGAAGCCGCCATTGATGGTTTGGCCGAGGCCGACAACGCCGCCATCGGCCAAATTGAAGCCCTCGCCAATGATCTCAATCACGCCGCTGAAACCGACCCGGCGCTGAATGAAACCGTGGCGCTGATTAACAGCGCCAGTGTGGAATTGCGTGAAGCCGTTTCCGGTCTGCGTCATTATTTGCGTCGGCTTGATCTTGATCCCGCGCGCCTCGCCGAGTTGGATCGCTCGATCAGTGATGTGCATGAAGTCGCCCGTAAATTTCGTATCGAGCCGGCGCGGTTTCCGGAATTTCTTCAGCAAAAGCGCGACCGCCTCGCCGCACTCGGTGGCGGCCAATCACTCGACGAATTGATCGCCAAAGAACGAGCCGCCGAAGCGGAATTTTTGGATGTTGCCAAAAAACTCACCAAGTCCCGTCAAGCGGCCGCCAAAAAATTCTCGGCCGAAGTCAGCAAATCGTTGCAAACCCTTGCCATGCCCGGTGGCAAATTTGCCGTGGAATTCACCGTGCGTGACGCCTCGGCGAGTGGTTTGGAAAGTTGTGAATTTCAGGTGGCGGCATTCGAAGGCCAGACCCTCGGCCCGCTCGCTAAAATCGCCTCGGGCGGTGAGTTGTCACGTGTGTCACTCGCCATTCAAATGATGGCGTCCGCCAAGGGTGGGGTCACCACCATGATTTTTGACGAAGTTGATGCCGGTATCGGTGGTCGGGTCGCCGAGGTGGTTGGGCGACTATTGCGCGCACTCGGCGATAAAAAAATGGGCGATGGCAAAAACGGCGCAGGCGTAACCCATCAAGTGTTGGCGGTCACACACCTGCCACAAGTCGCGGCCTGTGCGGTCCATCAGTTGCAGGTTGCCAAGACCGCTCAGGATGGTGTCGTTACCACCGCCATCAAACCACTCGACCATGCAGCGCGGGTCGATGAAATCGCCCGCATGTTGGGCGGCATTACCATAACCGCTGCGACCAAAAAAGCCGCCGAGGAAATGTTGGCGTTGGTGCATGCCAAGGTGTAGCCGTCACGCACCGAAGTGGTGAGCCCAGAGCCTAGAGAAACTTAAACAACGCGTACACCACCGCAACAGTGGCAACAATATACGCGGCTACAAAAGCAACACCGACAAGGGCAACTTTTTTGTGCCCCTTGCCGTCTGTGCTTTTGATGGAGTCGATCAATTTTTTAATCATTGCTGCCTTAATGTTTTAGCCAATTGGTAACGAAAAGCGAGCAAATGCGCGGGCTAAACGCAAGGCCATTCTATGAATATGTTGGTCGCTGCTGTGAGGGGTATAAATCACCTGAGCATTGCCAGAGTTCACCACTCAGGATGCGTGTTTCTAAAACGACGGGCCAGTATGCAAACTTGCCCACAATAAAACAATGGTTGCGGGCAAGTTTTAGCGCATGCAGGTGTTAACAATGGTGACAACCCATTCATTTCCCCGCAGATGTCACTGCGGAGATTCTGAAACCATTGATCCGCAAATATCAATAACTCGCACCACCACCACCAGCTTGATACACCGTGAATCCAGCAGGGGCGCTGCCCGCATTGTTAATAACGGTTGGGGCGAGAAAGCCGGTATTAAACAACCATAAAGTCAAGGTGCCGTCCGGTTTGAGCCAGACAATGTCGCTGCGGCCGTCGGCGTTAAAGTCACCCGCTGCATAAAACTTCCAGGTTGGATCGGTTTGTTCGAGTCCCAACGGGGTAACCGTTAGTGTGAGTGAGGATGAGGTGCACGATGCGTTCGGGTCATCGGGGTTGCCGGTGAAAGATGGCAGCACCAGTCCGGTCGCGTTCAAACTTAAATACGCGTTTTGCCCGGTGGTGTTATTGCGAATGAATATGCCGCTGCGGCCGTTGCCACTAAAGTCGGCCATTCTGACCACACGATAACCAGCTGGAACGGTGCCGGCACTTAAATTGGCGCAAGTCCGATTGGGTGTCGCCATCAATACGCGGATGTCATTGGCCGGGCTGACGTACACCATGTCGGCCGAACCATCGGCGTTTAGATCGGCCGCACCGAGCAAGGTCCAGTCGAGTGGTGCGCCGCCACGTTTGCGTACCACGGGTACATTTGCCCCGTTATAAAACCAAACATACGATACACCGGTGTCACGCGGGTCGGCTGCCAGATAACGCCACACCAGATCGGCCGAACCATCCCCATCCAGATCGCCGACGACTTGCACATCCCATACCTGTTTTACTTGCCGCCACAAGCGTTCGGTGCTGCGCTGAAAATCCGTCCAGATGCGCACGTCGCCGAATTCACCCTGCGTGGTGTTGAGAAACACCAAATCCGATTTGCCATTGCCATCCAGATCGGCCACGGCGGCCAATCGGAAGTTGGCACCCGGATCGTCCTGCGTGGTGAATTGGAATTGATTGCCGACCAAACGGCCGACGCGCATTTGTGGCGTGCCGCTAGTCGATCGCAGCACAACGTTGTGGCGGCCACTGCCATCAATATCAATCACGCCTGCGGGTGCGGCGCCGGCGGTGATGGCAATCGAATTCACCAATGACAGATTGGCTTTGACGTAATTGTTACCTGAGCGTGGGCTGGTGATGGGCAGGGCGTCAAACGGGCTGCCTTCGTTGACGATTTGTAAGGCGGCGATCGCATCGACCACCGCCATGCTGGCGGGGGCGACTTGTCCAAAAACTGTAAAACCGCCGTTTTGAATATTTAAGGTCGACGAGTTGTCAACGAGGTTGATAAACCACTGTGATGTGGCACTGTCCGGATCGCCGCCGAGTTTGGCCATGGCAATGGTGCCGCGCAAATTTGACCGTGCGACATTGAATTCATTTTTAATGGGTCCGCGTGATGGGACTTCCACCGGCAGGTTAGTGGTGCTATTCCAAGTGTACCCGCCACCCTGAATGACAAACCCTGGCACACTGCGGTGAAACATTGAATCGTTATACGCACCGCTGCGCACATAGGCCATGAAATTGGCAACCGTTATCGGCGTGGCCTGATCATATAGGGCGATTTCAATGACACCTTGTGTGGTCTGTAAACGCACGGTCGTGGCGTTTGCTTCTGCAAATACAGACAGCAACGAGACCAGCATCAACGTCGCAAATTTGCGGCGGGCAAAACGAACAAAATGGACGGCAAACATGCGATCTCCAAAAAAGGCGTGGTGCAAAATTGCGGGGACGTGCCATTTTACGGGCAGGCTGTGCGTATTGGACAAATTGAATAAAACTTAATCTTTCAGATTTGTGGGCTAGGCTGTCTGCCCACGCGGATAATGGTATTTCCGCAGATTTGTAGGGTGGGCAGGGTTGATCTGCCCACGCGGATAATGATCAATGTTTGTGGGCACCCCCGGCTTACTTCCTGCCGGGGCTAAAGGCCGCTTTTCCCACCCTACGGCTGTCTACCTAATATCACCGGATTCCTCACAAAAAGCCGTTCGGAATGACAGAGTTTTATTAAGTGTGGTCGTTCCGAAAAAAAGTTGTCATTCCGACAGAGCGCGCATTCATTTTTTGCGCGACGAGGAATCCCATCCCTTCGCACAACGGACGATACCGAACGCCGAACGCCGAACGCCGAACGCCCAACATCCAACATCCAACATCCAACACCCAACACCCAACACCCAACACCCAACAAACCCTACGCGGGTTTGCCAAACAAACTTTCCCACACGGCAATGACCGCGTTGCGTTCGTCCACCATTTCGGTGGGGGCCAGCCAGGTGTCGGCTTCGTTGTTGGTGCGTGCACGATGTTGCCGTTTGCGATAGGCGAGGTAGTCCTTGCCGACAATGGCGGCGAGTTCTTCATCAATTATGCCGAGCGCCGCGGCGCGGCTGAGCAGCGCAAAGTTGCCTAGATTTTGCAGAAATTCCGGATGTTCCCGTGAATAGGCGAGGATCAAAAATTGCACGATGAATTCGACATCAACAATGCCACCGCGGGTGTGTTTGAGATTGACGGCGTCGGCCCGGTCTTTTTTCTCGGCGCGCATTTTTTCGCGCATATCGATGATTTTGGTTTTGAGGGCGCTGATGTCCGAATGGGTGAGAACCTGTTCACGAATGGCATCAAACGGTGCAGCCAGGGCACGATCACCGGCGCACCAGCGGGCACGGGTAAGGGCTTGGTGTTCCCAAGTCCAGGCGCGTTTGGTTTGGTAGTCACGAAAGGCACTCATACTCGAGGCCAACAAACCAGCGGCACCATCCGGTCGCAGGCGCAAATCGGTTTCGTACAACAAGCCGCCCGCAGTCATGGTATTGAGCCAACTGCTCAAGCGCTGTGCGAGTTTGGAAAAGTGTTCACCACCGCGTTTGACGGCGTCGTCATAGATGAACACCAGGTCGAGATCCGATGCATAACCCAACTCTTTGCTGCCAAGTTTGCCGTATCCGATGATGGCAAACCCCGGTGGTGATGACCAGCCAGTGGGTTTTTCCAGCCCTAACGAAGGCGACAGCGCCCGCCATGCCAGCACCAAGGTGATGTCGAGCAACATGTCGGCGAGTGCGGTTAATTCATCCGACAATGACATAACACTCAAACGACCTTCGATGTCGTTGATGTTGAGTTTGAGGGTGGCGACTTGTTTGGCGTGGCGCAACAATTCGTATTGCTGTTCAACATCACCTTCGGCGGCGTCGCAGGCGGCTTGTAATGCGGCGCGTTCAGCCGGCCAATCAAGCCCCGATTGGGCGGCGGGAGGTTGCACCAATTCGTGCAACAACACCGGATGTAATCGTAAAAAATCAGCCGCCCAGGCACTTTTGCTGGCAATACGCACCACGCGGTTGAGGGCGTTGGGAAACTCAATCAGCAGCGCCAGGTAGGTTTCACGTTTGTCGACGGCTTCGAGTAAATCCCAAACGCGAAACAGGGTGATGGTCGACGTATCGACCGCCGCACACGCGCGCATGGCAATCGGGAGCAGCGTGGTCAATCGATCACGCAACTTTGGCGACAGATTCGCCATGCGATTGCTGCTCGTCCAGAGGTTTAATCGACGGGAGATTTCCGGCTGCACGTCGATATTGAAAAGTGCAATATCGACGCCACTTTCCGGGCTATTTTGTCCGGAAGAGGTCGTGTTTTCTGGTGTTTGTTGTTTAATTCCATTGGCGCGCGTGTCACCAAATATTGACTCAAATTCATTGGTCACCATCGCCCGATGCGCATCAAGCGCAACCAAAAACGTCGGCCAATCGGCGAACAACATGGCTTCGGCAATACGTTGCTGGTCGTCCGGGTTGGTCGGCAACATTTGTGTTTGCGCGTCGTCCAAGTATTGCAAACGATGTTCAAGATTGCGTAAAAACTGGTAAGCGTCTTTCAACTGATCAACTTGCTGGACCGGCATAATTTGCTGTTGGGCAATTTCATCGAGTGCAGCGCGTGTCGACCGGGTTTGTAATTTGACGTCGCGCCCACCACGAATGAGTTGGTGCATTTGCGCGACAAATTCGATTTCACGGATGCCGCCCGAGCCGACTTTGATGTCATCGTGTTTGCCGCGTTTGGTGGCTTCGGCGCGAATCTGTCCGTGTAAGGAGCGCATTTCATCGATCGCCGCGTAGTCGTGATAACGGCGAAACACAAACGGTTTGACCAGTGCATCCAACGCCGTGATATTGGCCGCTTGGCCGGTCAGGGCGCGGCCCTTCAGCCAGGCGTAACGCTCCCACGGCCGGGCGTGTTTGCGGAAATAATCATCGAGTCCGGCGAGAGAGGTGACCAGCGGGGCACTGGCCCCAAACGGCCGCAGGCGCATATCGACACGAAACACAAATCCATTGGCATCGGCGTGATCGATGGAACGCATCACCCGCTGGCCCAGTTGGCTGTGGAATTCATGCCAACTTTTTTGGGCATTGGCTTCGCCGTCTTCAGCGTGCACGAATATCAAATCAATGTCGCTCGATACATTTAATTCATCACCACCGAGTTTGCCCATGCCAATCACCACCAGGTCGCTCAGGTGTGACTGCGCCATGGCCTCGCTCAGTCCAAACTGCTTACATAGGGCGGGATGATGAAACAACACCGCCGCGCGGGTGGCATAGTCGGCAAATTTTGAAATCGCCGTGACCACCTCGTTGAGGTCGGCAAGTTGATTCAGGTCACGAAACAGGATGGCGAGCATGACCTGTTGGCGGCTAATGCGTAAGCTGTGGTTGAGCGCGTCAACACTATCCACCAGCGGAATCGGCAGCGCCGACACGGTTTGCACGGCGGATTGCCGGCTGGGTTGGTCCAGCCAAGCGCGCCATTCGGGGTGTTTTTGCAAAATGCGCTCGGCGTATCGCGAGCCACGAAACAAACGCGCCAATTGGCTGTCTGTCACGCTGCTGTGCCTGTCGAGGAGCGGGTGGTTGGATTCGGGGGTGGGTTTCACGATTGGATGGCGGAATGGGGGGCGGCAGCGGTGGTGGACGGCAACAATGATGATTTCAGCGACTTCAGGTGACAGTGTCGTCTATGAGGGCTGAATGCCCGTTAAAATAACATGTAATTTTGATCATAGAGGGCAACATTTTTTCAGTCCTAAAAATATTCAGCAATTTTTGTGTGCGAACCGCGTATTGGTTCGCCGTGGCATTTGGACTCTTGTTGGCGGCGGGCCTGGCCACGGTTAAGTACGGCGTGATGCCAAAAGTGGCGGAATATCGAGCCGATATTCTCAGCCGTGTATCAGCAGCTTCGGGCATGGATGTGAATGCCAAAACAATGCGTGGTGGTTGGTCCGGCTTTACGCCCTTTGTGGAAATGGAAGAGGTGACCTTTCGTGAGCCGCCCAATGTCAAGTCGGTGACACGAACGCCAGGCGCAACCGCCTTGGTTTTACCACTGGTGCGCGGCGCGGTTTCAATTCCGCATCTGTTTATTGGGCAAATTCGGCTGGTCGAGTTAGCGGTGTTTGAACCACAACTGTCGTTAACACGTCGTCTTGATGGCTTTATCTATTTTGCCGGTCACGCCATCAATAAAAAAACCGATGAGCCGGACGACGGTCGCTTTCTAGATTGGTTGATTGCCCAGCCGGGCATTCAAATTCATCGCGCGACTCTGACCTGGGTTGACGAGTCCCGGCCAGACGTCGAATTAAAATTGACGGATGTGGGCATTCAAATCGATAAAACTTTTGGTAGTCATACCATTGGATTTGCCGCCACGCCGCCGGTTCGCCTGGCAAAAAAAATCAGCGTCAGTGGCCGTGTCAAATTGGCCACATCCGACCATGCGGATGGTCACTTGCGTGCGACCGGAACATTATTTGGCAATGTGGCCGATGCCAATTTGACGGAGTTGCGTCGTTATTTAAACGTGCCGGACACCTTGCAAGCGGGGGTTGGATCAGTGCGTGTTTGGATTGACATTGACAACTCGACGCTCGACGCCGAGAACAACCAGAACAATGCCACGGTGGCCGCCAAAGCGTTTGTGAATCCGATTCAGTCCGTAACCGCCGACGTTCACATCATTCACGCAAAGGCGCAATTGGCTGAGGATGTCGCGCCGCTCAATATTGCCAAACTGGCTGGACGTTTGGAGTTTTTTCGGCACGAGAATGGGTTTACGGTCGGCAGCAAGAAGTTGGAGTTTCGCACCGCCGAGGGGGTGACGTCACCGCCGGCTGATTTTTCGTTTTCACAATTTACAAAAACCACGCGTAAAAAATCGATTTTGAGCAGTGTGGTCGCGGACAAGAGTGTGGGTGGTGCCGGCGGTGAGATTACCGCCAATGGTATCGACTTGAAGGTGATGACGGCGTTAATCGGTTATTTCCCGATTGGTAAAGATATACGACAGTTGGTGACCAAGTTCGGCATGCGCGGCGAAGTCAAGGCGTCGCGTTATGCCTGGCAGGGATCCCTCGACAAACCGACTTCGTACCAAATCAAAGGGACACTGGCCGATTTTGGCGTATCGGCAAGCGAAAAAAGTCCCGGCATTGCCGGTTTGAGCGGAACCATCGACGGTGACCATAAACGCGGTGTGTTTACTGTCAGCTCAAAAGGGCTGGTTGTTGACCTGCCCACGCATTATCGTGCGCCGCTGCGATTTGACAGTGTTGACAGCAAAGGCAAATGGGCGGTCACTGAGCAGCAAATTTTGATCGACTTGAGCACGCTGACCGCGACCAATGCGGATTTGTCGCTTGAGCTCGCCGGCAATTATTCGCGACCGCGTGCCGCGGCCGGCACGCAGTTGGCGATTGAGGTACAACCGGGACGCTTGGAGGTGACCGGCAAATTGCGTCATGCCAATGCCGTGGCGGTGGCGAAATATCTACCGATTGGTATGGACCAAACCCGTAAGTATGTCGAGTGGGCGACACGCGGGGGTGTGGTGGATGGCGCTGATTTCGCCATTAATGGCAATATTTACGATTTTCCTTTTCATCACGGCAAGGGTGGAAGGTTCAGCGTTAATGCCAAGTTAAAAGATGTTGATTTCCGTTATACCGAAGGTTGGCCGCAGGCAAATAAAATAAATGGCACCCTTGCGTTTGAAAACACCGCGATGAAAGCCGCTATCGAATCGGCGATGATTTTTGGAGCGCGCATTCAGAACACGACATTGGCGGTGGCCGATTTTAATGAACATCCGTCGGTGTTGACGATTGTCGGCGAGGCCGATGCCCGCGCCGAGGATGTGTCCCGCTATTTACGCGAGAGTCCGATGATTGACGGCATCGGTGCTTTTACCAAGGTGGTGAAAATGGAGGGGCCCGGCAAACTGGCGCTGAATCTGTCGATTCCACTGGGCGTGGATGCGAGTATGGCTGGCAATCCCAAAACACCAAAATTTCGCATCAGGGGTGATTACAAATTGATGAAAAGCAGTGCCAAACCGATCGTCGGTCCGCTGATTTCCAATTTGTCCGGCAGCATTGCCTTTACGGAGACCAGTGTAAAAAGCACGGCAATTAACGGTATTGCATATGGGCAGCCGATGAACATCAATATTGCCGGTGACGGCGAAACAGGTGTCGTCACTGATTTTTCCGGTCGGGCAGATGTGCAAAAGCTGGGTGATGTGTTGCCGTTTGTGATGCCGCAACAAGTTTCCGGTTCCACCGATTTTTCCGGACGAATTGCGCCAAAAAACGGCGCGGTCGATATTACCGTTGACGCCTCCATGGTCGGGGTGACGGTGGCATTGCCGGCACCGCTCAACAAACGTGCTGATGAAGCGCGGCGTGTGAAAGTGTCGTTCACTGCGGTTGGCAAAGCGGAAGAAAAAATTCGTATTTCCATGTTGGGAAATATTGCCATATTGGGAAATGCTGCCATGGTGGGAAATAGTGCGGCAGGCAGCGCCGCCAGCAGCGCCGCCAGCAGCACCGCAACCCGCATTGACGCGCGTTTTCAACGGCGGCCGGATGCAGCGGGTGACATGAAGTTTTATGGTGGCATTGCCACGGTGGGTGAGTCGTCGGGCGACGCGGCCATCCCGGAAGGCATTT
Organism: Burkholderiales bacterium; assembly: GCA_043737175.1. Classification (GTDB taxonomy): domain Bacteria; phylum Pseudomonadota; class Gammaproteobacteria; order Burkholderiales; family Usitatibacteraceae; genus UKL13-2. Next base: position 18,738 of record JAYTBF010000043.1, on the reverse strand, counting down.
GGTTAACAGGAACATTGGCAAAGCTCAATTTTGACCAATGGCTCAAGGCAACCGATAACTTTTATCCCAAGTCGTCCGACCCGGCGGCCGACAGTCTTGCACCAAAGCCAGATAGCCCGCTGGCCGGAATTGATTTCCGCAGCGGGCAATTGTTTGCTTATGGCCGTAATTTTGAAGACGTAAAAATCAAGGGGCGACGGGCGGCAGATTCGTGGGCAATGACCGTGTCCAGCAAGGAAGTCGAGGGCGACTTTACCTGGCGGGCATCCGCATTTAACCAACGTGGTGCGGTCAGGGCGCGTCTAAAAAAATTGGTGGTGATTGACGAGCACGCCGGTGAGGTTGCGCCTACCAATGCCAAGCCGGGTTTGCCTGCATCTGCCCCCCCGCCCGTGCCCACACCGATGACCGAATTGGCGCAAAACGAAGGTGACCTGCCGGCGCTTGATATTGTGGCAGATGATTTTACTTTTAGAGGGCGATGGCTGGGCAAACTCGAGTTGATCGCCACACCGCAAGTTTCCAATTGGAAAATTGATCAGATGACCATTTCCAATGGCCATCTCAAAGTGGATATGAATGGCATTTGGCACCGATTTGGCGATCCGTTTGCGCCGCCCCGTACCGGGCCGGTGAAATCGGTCACCAGCATGAATGTCAAATTAGAGTCTTCAAATCTGAACGCACTGTTTACCCAATTTGGCCATGGTGATCATATGAAGGGTGGGCGTGGCAGTCTTGAAGGCACCCTGGTTTGGCCGGGTCATACCTATCAATTCCAATTGGTGAATCTATCGGGTGCATTTAAGGTGCATGCCGAGCGCGGCCAGTTTGCCAAAATTGAAGCCGGTGCCGGCAAATTATTAGGACTCATCAGTTTGCAATCGATTCCGCGTCGGTTGACGTTTGATTTTCGCGATTTGTTTAGTGAAGGTTTGGCGTTCGACAAAATTGACGGTGATCTCACCATCACCGACGGCATTATGTTCGCCAAAAAATTTGATATTTCCGGGCCGGCTACCGACGTCAGAATGAGTGGCGACGTGTCGTTGCCCGCCGAACGGCAAAATTTGGTGGTCACGGTCGTTCCGCGTATCAGTGGTGTGGCAGCAGTTGGTACTGCGGTTTTGGTGAATCCCTTGGTTGGTTTGGGTGTGTTGCTGGGGGGGGAGATGTTGCGCGCGCCGATTGAGAAGGTCCTGTCGGTGCAATATTACGTCACGGGCACATGGGATAATCCGGTGATTGAAAAGACCGCAAGAGTGGTCGAGCCGGTGGCGGGTCCGGCCAAGGCGGCAGTCATTGAGCCGGCGAAAGATGCTGCTACAGTGCCAGCCAAGATGGCCCCGCCCGCATCCGTCCCATCCAAACCGACCGATACCAAACCTAAAACAACCGCTCCGAAAAAGCCTTAATCTTTTTTGCCATGATCATTACCAAAAATTCTCCTTCGTTGCCTGACGACATTGTCAATGTGGCGCAATCAACCCAATCGTTTTATCGGGTGGCGGCGATTCAAATGGCGTCGGGCCCACAGGTCGATGCGAACTTACAAGAGGCGACAAGATTGGTGGCATTGGCGGCCTCGACCGGGGCACGCATTGTGGTGTTGCCCGAGTATTTCGCCATCATGGGCATGCACGATACCGACAAGGTCGGAATTTGTGAGCCGGACGGTGCCGGGCAGATTCAGGATTGGATGGCAGACACCGCCGCCAAACACGGTTTATGGTTGATCGGTGCGGGGGTGCCAATTGCCACCGCCGAGCCACGAAAAGTGCGTAATGCCTGTCTGGTTTACGACAAACACGGTAAACGTGTGGCGCGTTATGACAAGATTCATTTGTTCAGTTTGTCGATTGGGCAGGATCAGTTTAATGAGGCACGCACCATCGAGGCGGGTAACCGTGTCGAAGTGGTTGCGTCCCCCTACCGCCGTATTGGTTTGTCGATTTGTTATGATCTGCGTTTTCCAGAGCTTTATCGGGCGATGGGCGACGTGGATATTATTGTTATTCCGTCTGCGTTTACCGCCACCACCGGCAAGGCCCATTGGGAGCCATTGATTCGCGCCCGTGCGATTGAAAATATGGCCTTTGTGATTGCCTCAGCCCAAGGTGGTTATCACGTCAACGGCCGCGAAACCCATGGTGACTCGATGATTGTTGACCCCTGGGGCGCGGTATTGGACCGCCTGCCACGCGGCTCGGGGGTGGTGGTGGCCGGCGTGAACCCGCAATACCAACAAACTGTGCGCAAAAATTTGCCTGCTTTGAGTCACCGTACCTTAAAAAATGTTTAGGTTTTGTTATGAATGAGTCCCACCTTTCGGTCGCACGTCGCGCCTTGCTCACCCCTTACAATCTGACCGATGCGTCGCTGGAGGGGGTGTTCGGCACCATCATGAAACACGACGCCGACTATGCTGATTTGTATTTTCATTACGCCCGCTCCGAAGGTTGGAGCTTGGAAGAAGGGCGGGTGAAGTCCGGCAGTTTTAATATTGATCAGGGTGTCGGCGTGCGGGTGGTGTCTGGTGAAAAAACCGCGTTTGCCTACTCCGACGATATTGGTGTGGCCAGTTTGAACGACGCCGCACTCGCCACCCGCAGCATTGCCCGTGTTGGTGGGTCGGGTAGTGCCGGCAAGGTGAATCAAATTCGGGAAACAACTGGTCGCCATTTGTATCAACCGCTTGATCCGGTGTCGGGTTTTTCGGATGCGGAAAAAGTGCGCATTCTTGAGCGGCTGGAACAATTTGCCCGTGCCATTGATCCGCGGGTCAAGGAAGTCATGGCGCGATTGTCGGGTGAGTACGAAGTGATTTTGGTGGCGCGTCACGACGGCACGCTGGCGGCGGATGTGCGGCCGTTGGTGCATATTGGCCTGACAGTGATTGCCGAACAAAATGGCCGTCGCGAGCAGGGGCATACCGGTGGTGGCGGTCGTCACGATTACGCTTATTTTACCGACGAGGTTTTACAAGCCGTGGCACAACAGGGCGTGCGTGAGGCGTTGGTGAATCTGGATGCCCGACCGGCACCGGCCGGGCCGATGACGGTGGTGTTAGGCGGCGGATGGCCGGGCATCTTATTGCATGAGGCGGTCGGCCACAGTTTGGAGGGTGACTTTAATCGCAAGGGCAGCTCGGTTTTTTCCGGAAAAATTGGTGAACGTATTGCCGCCAAAGGTGTGACGGTGATTGACGATGGCACCCTGCCCGATCGACGCGGCTCCCTGAATATTGATGACGAGGGCAATATCACGCAAAAAAATGTGTTGATTGAAGACGGCATTTTGAAGGGGTATATGCAGGACACCTTGAATGCCCGCTTGATGAATGTGCCCGTCACCGGCAATGCCCGCCGTGAATCCTATGCGCATATTCCAATGCCGCGTATGACCAATACCTATATGTTGGCCGGCGACAAAACCCCGGAAGAAATTATCGCCAGTGTCAAACACGGTTTATATGCCGCCAATTTTGGTGGTGGACAGGTTGATACCACCAGCGGCAAATTTGTTTTTTCCGCGTCGGAAGCCTACATCATTGAAAACGGCAAAATCGCCTATCCGGTGGTGGGGGCAACCTTGATTGGCAACGGCATTGAATCGTTAAAACAGGTGACGATGATTGGCAATGACATGAAGCTCGATTCGGGTGTTGGTGTGTGTGGCAAGGAAGGTCAAAGTGTGCCGGTGGGGGTGGGCCAGCCGACGTTGCGGATTGAAGGATTAACCGTCGGCGGGACCGGTTAAATGAGTACGCCGACCACATCGAACAACATCAACACGGACACTGCCGAGGTGTTGCCATCGGCGCGTATTCCGTTGGTGTTTTCTGGAAATTTTGCGTGGCAGGCGATTGCGGCGGTGATGGCCGAGAAGTTTGGCCTGCGCGGATTACGGATCGCGGTCATGGTCGGTGGCATGGTTGGTTATTTGTGGTGGCGCAGTTGCGACAGTGTGATTTGCACGGTGTTGTATGTGCTCGCCGCCGCCACGGTTTTTTTCGCGGTGTTGATCGCGTGGACGGCCAAAGAGTCACTCGACAAATTTGCCAAAGACCATTCAAGAGGTGCTTGGTTAACACTTGACGCGGATGGCGTGGGCGGCGAAGCGGCCGACAAAAAATTCAAGATGGCCTGGAGCCAATTTCGACGGGTGGTGGAACGAAATCGTTTTTGGTTGCTCGAAACCGGTAACGGCGGCTGGATGGTGCTGCCCACTACGCACTTTAACGGCGAGGCGTGGGCGCTGATGCGGGCCAATCGCCGGGCGCGGCGATCTATAAAAAAATGATCGGTGAATCTAAAATGACGATGGCGGCGTATCAACAACATACTGCGCGTGATCAGTCTGGGTGCGCAGCAAATGAATGCCAGTTATGGATTGGATAAATAATGAAACGACGTACATTTCTCACCGCACTATTTGGCACTGCAGGAGGACTAACCATGTTTAAGGGTGTATTTGCACAACGTCGCGGACCGGAGGCGCCGGACGCTTCAATGGTCAAAATTGCGCTTGATCAGGCCAACGGACCAAAGCCAAAAATAGACAAGTTGGAACTGGCCGATAACGAATGGAAAAAACGCCTGACACCCGCGCAGTTTGAGGTGCTACGCAACGAAGGTACCGAACGCGGGGGAAGCAGCCCGCTCAATGACGAAAAACGCCAGGGTTTGTTTCATTGCGCCGGTTGTGATCTGGCGGTGTTTAGCTCGGCAATGAAATTTGAAAGTGGCACCGGCTGGCCGAGTTTTTTTACGACCCTGCCGGGTGTATTCAATAAAAAAACCGATTTCAAACTGATTTTGCCGCGCACCGAATATCACTGCGCCCGCTGCGGTGGCCATCATGGTCATATCTTCAAGGACGGTCCGGCACCAACCCGTGAACGCTGGTGTAACAATGGTGCGGCACTGATTTTTAAAGCCACTGCCTCGTAACGCCGGTTTATGATAAAGGTGTTAAATAAATAAAACTCCTTTATTGACGCCATTTTTCAGAAGTTTTTGTTTCAAACGCCGCGCCAGATAACGATTTTTGCAATTTGTTCACACCCCTTATTCCCCTGTTACTATTTGTTCCATGAACATTCGCGCCAATTCCTATTTTTATTTCTGGTCCTTTTCCATGCCACCGGCGGAGAAGGGTTAGTTTGCTTTTGAAAACTAACCAAAATTCTAAAAACCGCCGAACGAAAATTCGGCGGTTTTTTTTTGCCGACCAGCATTGTTTCACCGCTGGCCGGCGTTCGATTTGATGTGCCCCTACCTTTACCCGCAAGGCGACTAAAATGACCAAAGCCAATCTGACCGTCGTATCCAAACCGCAACCGGAATCTGCCATGCCCTATAACACCGATGACTTACGAATTCGTGGCATCAAGGAATTAACGCCGCCGGCGCATTTAATGCGTGAATTTCCATTGAGTGAACAGGCTTCGGCGACGGTGTTTCGCGCCCGTGAAGAAATTCATCGCATCATGCATCGTGGTGATTCACGATTGCTGGTCATCATCGGCCCGTGCTCGATTCATGATTACGACGCGGCCATGGAATATGCCCGCCGATTACAGGCGCTACGGATCAGCCTTGAGCCGGATTTGACTATTGTGATGCGGGTTTATTTCGAAAAGCCCCGTACCACGGTCGGTTGGAAGGGCTACATCAACGATCCGGATATGGATGAGAGCCACGATATCAATAAGGGCCTACGGCTGGCGCGCAAGTTACTGTTGGATATTAATGAGCTTGGTCTGGCGGCCGGTACAGAATATTTGGATTTGATTTCGCCGCAATATTTTGCCGACATGATTGCCTGGGGCGCTATTGGTGCGCGCACCACCGAATCACAATCCCACCGCCAGTTGGCGTCCGGCTTGTCTTGTCCGGTTGGCTTCAAAAACGGCACCGACGGCAATATCAAAATCGCTGTCGATGCCATCAAGGCTTCGTCGGCACCACATCACTTTTTGTCGGTCACCAAAGGCGGGCATTCGGCGATTGTTTCCACTGCCGGAAACGAAGACTGCCACATTATTTTGCGCGGTGGTAAAACGCCCAACTACGATGCGGTGAATGTCGATTCGGCGTGTCAGGAATTGGCCAAGGCGGGGCTCGCGCAACGGGTGATGATTGATTTTTCGCACGCCAACTCGTCCAAACAATACCAAAAACAAATGGACGTGGCGACCGATGTGGCCGCGCAAATTGTTAGTGGTGATCAGCGCGTGGTGGGGGTGATGGTGGAAAGTCATTTGAATGCCGGCCGCCAAGACATCGAAGTCGGCAAACCGTTGCAATACGGCGTGTCGGTCACGGATGCCTGCATCAATTGGGACGACACCGAAAAATTGTTGCGGCAATTGGCGCAAGCGGTGCGTGAGCGTCGTTTGCTGAACGTGGAGTAACCATCATGGCCATTGAATTACGCATACTCGGCCGCCACCAGGCCGATGAACACGATGTTGGTTTTACCTATAACGGTGTGACCTTCAACCAACATAATTTGCACACGTTTGCCGGGCTCAACGCCGTTGATACCCGTGAATATGTTGAGGCCACCTTTGCCTGTTTGCGCATACACGGCCAGGTGTGCGCGCGTATGGGAGCGTACAAACCGCGTTCCAGTCCGTATTCGTTTCAAGGCATGGGACGGGAGTGTTTGCCGTGGGTGTTTGAGCTGGCCGGAAAATATGGCATCAAGGTGATCTCCATGGAAATCACCCGCGAGGCGCATCTGAATGAAATCAATGAGGCCTTGCATCAGACCGGAAGCCCAACCGGTGTGATGTTGCAAATCGGCACGCGCAACACGCAAAATTTTGAGTTGTTGAAAGCCGTTGGCCGCCAGAATGAATTTCCGATTTTGCTCAAACGTGGTTTTGGTATCACTCTCGATGAATCACTCATGGCCGCGGAATATTGCGCCTCCGAAGGCAACACCAAAATCATGTTTGGTCTGCGCGGCATGAAAACGAATTTGGGTGACCCACATCGCAATTTGGTTGATTTTGGCCATGTGCCGGTGGTGCATCGCCTTACGCGTATGCCGGTTTGTGTTGATCCCTCCCACTCGGTTGGTGCGCGTGGCGCATCACCGGACGGCATTTTGGATATTTTCCACGTGGCGGCACAAGGCGTGATTGCCGGTGCCAATATGTTGTTGGTGGATATGCACCCGCTGCCGAAAAAATCATTGGTCGACGCCGCACAGGCGATCACACTCGAAGAGTTGCCGTATTTTCTGGAAGATGTTGCCATCGCCCGTGCCGCCTACGAACAGCGCCTGTTGTTGGCGGCGCGCTTTCAAGCGACCACCGCGTCCACGAAACCCGCGGCTTAAAAATGGCCGTATTGGTTAGGGTGGTTAGCCGGTTGCTGATGGCCATTGTTGGGCTGGCATGGTTTGCGGTCGTGGCGCATGCATCAGGTGTGGCCACTGCCGCGCCTGCGCAACGTATTGTCAGCACCTCACCGGCGCTCACCGAGCTGGTGTTTGCGGCGGGGGCGGGCGGCAAGCTGGTCGCCAGTTCAGCGTTTAGCGACTTTCCACTACAGGCGAAAAAAATCCCGCAGGTTGCGGACGCGAGTGGCATCAATATTGAGGCGTTATTGGCGGTCAAGCCGGACTTGGTGCTGGTGTGGGCCAGTGGTACCCGCTTAAATGATATTCAGCGCCTGCAGGCGTTGGGTATACGTGTTGAATCGATCACGGTCACAACAATGGTGGATGTGCCGTTGGTATTGCGCAAGATTGGTCAATGGGGGGGTTCCGGGATGCAAGCCGAGTCCGCTGCAGCAGATTTCGAGCGACGCTTCAGCAAGCTGCAAAACCAATTTTCAAACTCCGCATCTTTGCCGGTTTTTTTTGAAATCAGCCGGGTGCCGCTGATGACGATTAATGGCCGGCATTTTATTTCCGAGGTACTACGAATCTGCGGCGGAGTAAATGTTTTTGCCGACGTCGCACCATTGGTGTTTACGCCGTCGCGCGAAATGTTGCTGGTTAAAAATCCACAGGTGGTGCTGTATGGTGGCAAGCCGCACGCGGCGGCAGACCCTTCCCGCGATAATTCGGCCTATGCCGGTTCACGTGCCGAACAGTCCGGACAAATTATTTCGCTGACAGCCGATTGGGTCATGCGACCCGGTCCACGGTTGATCGATGCGGCCGAACAAATATGCGGGGTGTTGGAACGCATTCGCCGCAACAAAACAAATTAATTTGCTTTATAAAAAATAAAGTCGGATTGAAAAGCCACTTTGTGTTTTTTGTTGAGCAGAGTTTGATCACACCCTGCTGGTGCAGTGCCACCGATGGTGGCAAGCTGCTGGATATATGTGACTGCGGTCATCACGCCCCTCCCGGTCGCCGGTTTGGCTTGGTATAACGCCAGCGGCAGGGCGCCGGACGGTTGATTTATGGCCGGTGCTGTGGCCAGTCGTGTCGCGGTCAATATGGAGCCATCACTTGCCTGCCAAGTCGCGGGCGGTCCGACAAAACGTCCGACGACTTTGCCGTCGCGGTTTTTTAGGCTGGCGTCAATGTCAGTCAGCGACCAGTCAAAACCAATCCCATCAATTTTTGCGAGGCACTGGAACATCATGTTGCCCGCTGCGGCGGTTTCCATGGTGGCGGCATGCCCGCCCGGCACTTTTAATGGCACAGGAATGTGCTCTTGGCTGAATTTTTGTGTGGCACATCCCGATAGAAAAACGGCCGCCGTGAGAATCAAAACGCGCGCATTACGGAAAGTGGTGCCATCCGCATGCGGCTGCGCTGGGCATTGAACGCAAAATGGTTGGCGACGAATCATAAGGGCCTCTATTTTTTCCGCAAAAATGGTTCGACTGCTTTGAGGTGCCAACTGCGCGTGGCAATCAACAAACTCACCGGCTCGCGTTGGCCGGTGGGTAGGTGGGCCTCTTCAAATTGGTGCTCGGAAAACTCCCGCGCTACGCGTTTGAGCCGATCCACCAGCGCCAATCGCGACGCAGGGGTGAGCCGGGCGTTCAACAGCAACAGTGCTTCGCCGGTGTTGGCAAATTCACTGTCAAAAAAATCGGCGGCGTTATTTTTAAACGCCTGCATAATCGGTCCGTTGGGCAGCCAGGCAAAGGTGCGGGCGACTTTGAGTTTGAATCGATTGTTGGGCAATAAATCGATTAAACCCAAATGATCGAGTCGGACCAGTGTCGCCACCAGCTCGGCCTTGGTGATCGAGTAGGTCGCCAACACTTCTTCGGCGCTCATCAGGTTGAGCGCACAAACCGCAACCAAAAATAGCAGCGGGTCGTTGATCACCTGTTCTTCTTGTTTATAGGTCATTTTGGCGAGCCGTTGTTGCTCGCGATCAAAGTGATGGGTTAATTCGGCGAACTCAATGCCGGTTGCCGCCAAAATTTCATCGACCCGGTCTAGTGTCATATTGCGTTGTGAAAACATGCGTTTGACACTGGCCTCGGACATGCCGATCAATTTGGCAAGCTGGGCATAGGTGATGCCGCGCGACTTTAATTCGCGTTTCAGTTGATCCACCAATAAAACGGCCTGGGTCATGGTGCGGAATTTCGAGTGTCGCCGCTTAAATCAGCGGTGCCGGTGCGCGTTTTGATGGTTTCGGTGGCATGGTGGCAATCACACCTTTGCATATCACCATGCCGGTTGGTTGGCCGGTCGGGGATCCGCCGACTGGTTCTTTGGTCACTGCAAACGACAAGCCGTTATCGAGCATGCTCGGCAAATCCTGCATGCGTATTTTGGTTGAACCGTCTTGATTGATGATGCCGATTGAGCGCGGCGGGCCGTCTTTTGGCATCACCCAAAGTTGCAGGCTGTTGGTGGATGCTGTTTTCCATGGCTTGACCATTTTGACCATTAACAAGTCTGATTTGGGTTGCTCAACCACCATACGTGCGACACCGTCTTCTGCCAATACCGCTGTCATCATCGGATCGTGTGCCTGCCAGGTGTTGCCGGCAAACAGGCCAACAGTGAGCACCACCACCAATGTGGAGGCGCTGAGGCCGAGATTGCGCCAGAAAATCAAGCTATCAAAAAGTCGCCAGCCAGTGGGGCGATTGGCGGCATTTTGCTTGTTGATGCCCGCCAATGCTGGTGTTTGGTTTCCATGCACACGGCCAATAATTTTTTGCCACACCCGGTCCGGCGGCGTGACCGACGGAATCTGGTCGGCCATCGGCATCAGGCGGATTTCCCATTGTGATACCGCTGTACGCAATGATTGACTGTCCCGCAGGTATTCTTCGAAGCGCCGCCGTGCGCCGCCCTGCATGGTGCCGAGTACATATTCGGCGGCGAGCCGACTTTGCAATTCAGGATGGTCGAGTCTCATGCCCCCGCTCCTGCATTGACTTGCCCTTCCAGACAATCCTTGAGTTTGAGCAAACCGCGCCGAATATGGGTTTTGACCGTGCCGAGTGGTTTATTTAATTTGTCGGCGACTTCGCTGTGTGACAGGCCCTGGAAAAACGCCAACAAAATCGCTGAATTTTGTTCGTCGTCGAGTGCTTTCATACAACGCACGATTTCCGCATGGTCGCGTTTGCTGGCGAGTTGCTCAGCCGGTGACGGACTGTCGTCAGGCATATTCAGCGCGAAATAATCATTTTCATCGGCAATTTCGTGTACCGGTCGGCGCACGATGTCGAGGCTGCGATTGCGCACAATAGCGGTCATCCACGTCATCGGCGCGGATTTGGCGACTGCATAATCGGCGGCGTGGTGCCAAATTTTCACAAAACTATCCTGTAATACTTCTTCGGCAATATGCCGCTCACGAACTATACGTAGCGAGACGCCAAACAGTTTCGATTTGCTCGCTTCATATAGATCGTTGAAGGCCTGACGATCGCCCAAACCGGCGCGGGCAAGCAGGGTGGCGAGGTGATCGTTGGACGGGGTAGGGATCATTTGATCTATCGTTTTATTGGGATGGCTTGTCGTCACGTGTCCAGCAGACATCACTGACAGCCTGGTCACGGTTGATGACGCGCGCCAGAATAAACAGTAGGTCTGACAAACGGTTGAGATATTGTATGGCGAAAGCCGACACGTCTTCACTTTCACTCAGGCTCACGACACTGCGTTCCGCGCGGCGCGCCACCGCCCGCGCAACATGGCAATGTGCTGCCGCCACCGATCCGCCCGGCAAAATAAATTCCTTGAGCGGCGGCAGGCTGGTATTCAGGTCGTCAATCAACCCATCCAGGAAAAGGATATGTTTTTCAGTCACCGCTCGAAAAGTCGGGATCGACAATTCGCCGCCCAGATCAAACAGGGCGTTTTGGACGTTCACCAACATCTGCCGGTGCTGGTCGGCGATGTTGGCAGTGGACAACACGCCAATAAAACAACTCAATTCATCGACCTCGCCCAATGCGGCGATGCGCTGATGCGATTTTTTAACCCGCGAACCGTCACCGAGGCCGGTGCTGCCATCATCGCCGGTGCGGGTGGTAATTTTTGAAAGTCGATTGGCCATGGTGGGGAAGGTGGTGAGGGTAATAAGTGGGATTGGCGGGCAAGTTAGACGGGAGATCATTACAAATAGCTGCAATAAAGCCAAAATTGCTGCGACTTGCCTGCATCGAACCCGCTGTACGGATGTTGTGTAGATTCACGCTGAGGTGGTCAAGGGGTTTTGCAAAACCCCGTAAAACCGATTATATCGAGCGAAGTTGGTATCATGCGATCTTGGCCTTTGGCATAGACAGATAAAATTCCCACCAATGACCGCCTCGACACCACCAAAATTGACGTTTCTCGAATTTGAACAGCCGGTCGCCGAGCTTGAGACCAAGATCGAAGAGCTGCGCTATGTGCAGGACGATTCCGCCGTGGACATCTCCGCGGAAATCGACAAGCTGTCGAAAAAGAGTCAGTCGCTGACCAAAGATATTTACGGCAAGCTCAACGCCTGGCAAATTTCACAAGTGGCCCGCCATCCACAGCGGCCCTATACCCTCGATTACATCAAGTTATTGATGACCGATTTTGAGGAGTTGCATGGTGATCGCAGTTATTCCGACGACGCCGCCATTGTCGGCGGATTGGCGCGTTTTAACGGTCAATCGGTAATGGTGATTGGTCATCAAAAAGGCCGCGACACCAAAGACCGGCAGTATCGGAATTTTGGTATGCCACGCCCGGAGGGTTATCGCAAAGCATTACGGCTGATGAAGTTGGCGGAAAAGTTTGCTGTGCCATTAATTACCTTTATCGACACACCCGGTGCCTATCCCGGTGTCGGTGCCGAGGAGCGCGGGCAATCGGAAGCCATCGGCCAAAATTTATATGTATTGGCAGGTCTAAAGGTGCCGGTGGTTTGTACGGTCATCGGTGAGGGTGGATCGGGCGGTGCGCTGGCGATTGCCGTCGGCGACGTGACTTTTATGTTGCAATACAGCACCTACTCGGTGATTTCGCCGGAAGGCTGCGCGGCCATTTTGTGGAAAGACGCGGCCAAGGCGTCGGAGGCGGCAGAAGCGTTAAACATTACCGCGCCGAAATTAAAGGCGCTCGGATTGATCGACAAAATATTGAGTGAGCCCTTGGGCGGCGCGCATCGTGACCATAAGGCGATGGCTGCCACCGTAAAAAAGGCGATTGCGGAAGCACTCAAGGAGCTGAAGGATTTATCGCCGGATAAATTGGTGCAGCAACGGCAGGCCAAATTGTTGCAGCTTGGCAAATTTAAAGAGTTATCCGAATAATCCGCGCGCGGCCGGAACAAATGGTCAACCTTCGTGCTTTTGCTTGATCAAACGATCGCCGAAACATTGCTCGCGGCGCGCCGTGGCCGCGATGGCACGTCGGCAGTTTTAATAGCCTTATCTGGCGGCGTCGATTCGATGGTGTTACTCGACGCTGTACATCGGTTTTGGCGGGCCACCACGGCAACACCCGGCAATGTGATGGGCAATTTCGAGTTGCGGGCCCTGCATGTTCATCATGGGCTGAGTAGCGACGCTGATGCTTGGGCTGAATTTTGCCAGCGCCAATGTGATCAACGCCATATCAAGCTGACTATTGTGCGGGTCAACATCAGTCGTGACCACACCGATGGTCTGGGCGTCGAAGGTGCCGCCCGACGGGCACGTTATGCCGTCTTGCAAGTCGATGGCGCGCCTTTTATTCTGCTTGGGCAACACGCCGACGATCAGGCCGAGACTGTTCTCCATCAATTGCTGCGTGGCACCGGGCTGGCAGGATTGGCGGCGATGGGTGCGGTTCGAAGACTCAATGATGGCCAACAATTGCTGCGCCCCTTTCTGAACGTGTCGCGCGCCGAAATTGAAGCTTACGCGATTACCCATAAGCTGGAGTGGATCCATGACGAATCCAATGCCGACACCATCTATATGCGAAATTTTATTCGCCATGAATTGACCCCTTTGATCGCGAGCCGTTTCCCGCACTATGTCGGGTCACTCACGCGCAGCGCCAAACACGCCGCCGACAGTTCGCAAATGCTGGAGGATTTGGCCAGAATCGATTTGCGATGGGATGGACAACTTGCCGAAGTCGGTTTATTGGACGACCTTGGATTGGTCCGTCAATGTAATGCCCTGTACCACTGGCTGAAGTGGCACCACGCCAGCACGCCGTCACAGACTCAGATCGAAGAGTGGGCGCGGCAACTATTTCGTGCCAGTCCGACCGACAAGCCACATTTTGCCGGCGGTCACGATTTTGTCATTCGGCGCAAAGTTGACCAGCTGAGTTTTGAAATCAAAACGCCGCCGCCGCTGAAATAACTTCCGCCAGGCGGGCGACACCTATGGCTGCGCGGGCTGGGCCCGCGCCATGAATTTGTAAACGACGGCCGACTGATCAGCCAACCGGCTCAATCAGTCCACCGCCATATGACGCTGCGTGATATAATCAACGGCTCGGTTTTGGATGACTTTTTTCTAAAAAAATCATCGACTTAGCCAACTTATTACAATTTTTTATCAAACATTTACGGAGTTTCAAATGGCAGTCGAACGCACCATTTCCATCATCAAGACAGACGCAGTCGCCAAGAACGTGATCGGCCAAATTTACGCCCGCTTTGAAGGCGCTGGATTAAAAATTATCGCAGCACGGATGCTGCATATGTCGCAAAAAAATGCCGAAGAGTTTTACGGTGTTCACCGTGAGCGCCCGTTTTTCAAGGACTTGGTTGCATTTATGGTTTCCGGTCCGGTCATGGTGCAAGTGCTCGAAGGCGAAAACGCCATTGCCACCAATCGTGATCTGATGGGTGCCACCGACCCGAAAAAGGCGGCCGCTGGTACGATTCGCGCCGATTTTGCTGATTCGATCGACGCCAATTCGGTGCATGGCTCGGATAGCCCGGAAACGGCCAAACAGGAAATCGGTTTCTTCTTTCCTGGCATGAACGTGGTTTCCCGCTAAGAAAATAAAGATGGCAGTTCCTCAAAGCGTATTGGGCAACAAACCGAATCTGATGGGCATGACTTTGCCAGAGATGACGACGTTTTTTGCCGATATGGGGGAAAAGCCGTTTCGCGCCAAGCAGGTATTTCGCTGGATTCATCATTTTGGAGTTGATCAATTCGACGCCATGACGGATCTGGCGAAGTCACTGCGCGAAAAGTTGCCCGGGGTGGCGGTGATTGCCGCGCCCAAGCTGATGACCGAACAGGCGTCAAAAGACGGCACGCGCAAATGGTTGCTGGATGTTGGTACCGGCAACGGCATCGAAGTTGTTTTTATTCCCGAAGACGATCGTGGCACCTTGTGTGTGTCATCACAGGTCGGTTGTGCACTCGATTGCACCTTCTGTTCCACCGGCAAACAAGGCTTTAATCGCAACCTATCCGCTGCCGAAATCATCGGCCAGTTGTGGTGGGCCAATAAAGCGATGGGCTACAACCCCAAAAATGAACGTATTGTCAGCAATGTGGTGATGATGGGCATGGGTGAACCACTGGCCAATTTTGACCCGGTCACCAATGCCATGGACATCATGCTCGATGATCACGCTTATGGCCTGTCGCGCCGCCGCGTGACCTTGTCAACGTCCGGTATTGTGCCGAATCTGAAACGCTTGAAAGATCGCTGCCCAGTGGCACTCGCAGTCTCGCTGCACGCACCGAATGATGCGTTGCGTGATGTGCTGGTGCCGATTAATCAAAAATATCCGCTCGCCGAATTATTCGAAACCATCAAGGATTATTTGACGGCGGCGCCGCGCGATTTTGTCACCTTCGAATATGTGATGTTGGATGGGGTCAACGACTCGGTGCAACAAGCCCATGAGTTGGTTGCACTGGTCGATCAAATCGAGTGCAAGATTAATTTGATTCCGTGGAATCCGTTCCCGAACGCGCCGTATGCGCGCTCCAGTAACAACGCCATTCACCGCTTTCGCAAGGTATTACAAGAGGCGGGATTGATCGTCACCATCCGTAAAACACGCGGTGATGATATTGATGCGGCCTGTGGACAGTTGGCCGGGCAGGTAGTCGACAAATCACAGCGAACCAAAACCATCGCCATCCGTGCGACCACGTGACATCATTGTGATCAAACCGACGCAATTCCCGAGGAGACCGATATGAATAGAGTAAATGTTGGATTGGTTGTGGCGGTATTGTTGGGCACCGTGGTGCTTATGAGTGGTTGTTCGACCACCACCACCACCGAAACCAAGACCGCGGATATGGCCACCAAGGTTGAGCCAACACAACGCGCACAAATTCATACCGAACGGTCGGCCGAGTATTTTCGGCTTGGTCGCCTGGCAACTTCATTGGAAGCGGCACAACAGGCGGTAGCCGCGGACGCAAAATATGCGCCGGCGCACAACATGGTGGCGCTGATCTATATGGAATTGCGTGACAACGAAAAGGCGCAGGCGGCGTTTGAGCGGGCGGTCCGACTTGCCCCGAACGACTCCTTCACACTCAACAATTACGGTTGGTTTATTTGTGAACGGCAGGATCCAAAACGCGCGTTGCCATACTTCACAAAGGCATTGCGCAATCCTTTGTACTCGACACCCGAGCGCGCGCTTTACAATGCCGGTGTTTGCGCCCGGCGCGCTGGTGACAACGCCACGGCCGAAACCAATTTGCGTGCGGCATTGGTGCGCGATCCGCAATTGGCGCCGGCGTTGTACGAGTTGGCCGATATAGCGTTTTCGCAGACGCGTTATAAAGAAGCCGATGCACAATTTGCAAGATTTAGCGCGATGGTGCGGGAGCCGGACGCCAACGGCCTGTTGCTCGGCGCTAAAATTTCCCGCGCAATGGGTGATCGTAACAGTGAGGCCGGTTATGTGTCCCAGTTGCGGCGGCGTTTCCCGGATGCGCCGCAAACCCGCGAAGCAACCACCCGATAATTTCTGGCCTAAACAGACCCAACGCGGACAAAATTCATGCAAGCACATTTGAAAACGCCTGATAAGTTGAACCCGGTGAACCCCGGCGTGGATTCCCGCGATTCTAAAACCGCGCCGCCAGCCGATGCCGTGATGGGTAATAATTTTATGTTGACCCATCCTGAAGCGGTGCCACACGAGCCGGAATCAGTCGGGGAACTGCTGCGCGCCGCCCGCGAAAGCGCCGGATTTTCAGTTGGTGAAATTGCCAATCGCCTGCGCATGGGCGTTAAACAAGTTGATGCAATAGAGCGCGCCGATTATTCCGTGTTGCCGCAGGGCATATTTTTACGTGGTTTTATTCGCAATTACGCCAAGGTGGTGGGCATCAATATCGACGATGCCTTGGCAACGCTGGAAAGAACCCACGCAGACGGTTTGGCGGTGGCCGCGACCAAGGTGGTGGCACCCACAGCGGCGACGCCGCTGCGAATGCATTCGAGAACCGAAATATTTTCAACACCGAAGGCAAGAATATTCATCGTTGCCGGGGTCATCTTGTTGCTGGCCGCCGCCATTTGGTATTGGTGGGCGTTTGTCCGTCCACACCTTGCCGGGGGCGGACGTCCACCAACTGTAGATGTGGTCGCAACCACCCAGCCACAGGTGGTGTTACAACCCACGCTCGCGGAGCCTGAAGCAAAACCCGGCGCCGATGCAGCCGTTGGGGGCGCACCTGCAACGGCTGTCGCTGGCGGTTCAACCGTGCCGGTCCAGCCGCCGCTGGTAAAGGCCGCCGATCCGATTGTTGTCCCAGCCAGTCCCGCTGCCGCTGCCGGCGCAGTGATCGCGCCCAAAACAGTGCGCGCGGCGGGTGATACCGGCGTGATTGGCTTTACATTTTCCGGGCAGTCCTGGGTGGAAGTGCTGGACGGCACCGGCCGCTCAATTCTGTCGCGACGTTACAACCAGGGTGACTTTGATGAAGTGTCGGGTCGCGGACCCTTTTCGATTGTTGTGGGCAATTCGTCGGTCACACGTATGGCCTACAACGGTCGCGAATTTGATTTGGCCCCGCACACCCGTGCCAATGGAACCGTTGCCCGTGTGACGGTCAAATAGAGCGCGAATATTCGCATCGTAGTTGCTTCGTTGTTTTTTTTCCTTGCTCAGCTTAGAAAATTTCCATGATGACTAATCTCCCGCGCCGTGTTTCACGGCAAGTCAAAATAGGTCATGTGTTGGTCGGTGGTGGTGCGCCAATCATGGTGCAATCCATGACCAATACCGACACCGAGGACATCGCTGCCACCGTGGCCCAGGTCGCGTCATTGGCGCGAGCCGGATCCGAGGTGGTGCGCATTACCGTTAATACCCTGGCCGCCGCCCGGGCCGTGCCGCAAATTCGCGCACAGTTGGATGCGATGGGGGTGAATACACCGTTAATCGGCGACTTTCATTTTAATGGCCACAAGTTATTGACCGAAGTGCCGGCCTGTGCCGAAGCGTTGGCCAAGTTACGCATCAATCCCGGCAACGTCGGCCACGGCAGCAAACGCGATGATCAATTTGGCGCGATGATTCAAGCGGCGATCAAATTTAACAAACCGGTTCGTATTGGTGTGAATTGGGGTTCACTCGATCCCGAGTTGATCGCGCGCATGATGGACGAAAACGCCGCCCTGCCGCAGCCCAAAGAGGCCGATGCGGTGATGCGCGAAGCGTTGATTGTGTCGGCACTGGAAAGTGCCGCCAAGGCGGAAGAGCTTGGTTTGGCCGGCGATAAAATTACCTTATCGTGCAAAGTCAGTGCGGTGCAGGATTTGATTGCGGTTTACCGTGATTTGGCCAAACGTTGTGATTACCCGCTGCATTTGGGATTAACCGAAGCTGGCATGGGTTCCAAGGGAATTGTCGCCTCGACTGCCGCGCTGGCGGTGTTGCTTCAGGAAGGCATCGGCGACACCATTCGCATTTCATTAACGCCCGAACCGGGCGGTGATCGCAGCCGCGAGGTGATTGTTGCGCAGGAGATTTTGCAGACCATGGGGTTACGGGCATTCACGCCGATGGTGGTGGCGTGTCCGGGTTGCGGGCGCACCACCAGTACTTATTTTCAGGTGCTCGCCGATAAAATCCAGACCTATTTGCGCGACCAAATGCTGGTCTGGAAAAACCAATACCCCGGCGTGGAAGAAATGCATGTTGCCGTGATGGGTTGCGTTGTTAATGGCCCGGGCGAATCAAAATTGGCGAACATCGGTATTTCTCTGCCGGGTTCCGGCGAGCGACCGGTGGCACCCGTGTATATCGATGGCGAAAAGGCGGTCACGCTCAAAGGTGATCACATTGCCGAGGAGTTTCAGGTGTTG
>JAYTBF010000042.1:0-2279 GCA_043737175.1 Burkholderiales bacterium | reverse complement strand
CTACTTATACGGATCTGGCGGCGCGCGAGCCGGTCTACGGTTTGCTGCAACAAGAGGTCGAGAAGGTCAATGAGACTTTGCCCCTGGCCGCGAAGCTGCGCCGCTTCGTGTTGCTGTACAAGGAACTCGATGCCGACGACGAAGAGCTTACGCGCACGCGAAAAGTTCGACGCGCCTTCGTTGAGAATCGCTACAAGGATGTGATCGATGCGCTCTACAGCGAGCGGACACAGGTGCCGGTCGATACCACCATCAAATTTCAAGACGGCAAGACCGCGCGCTTTCAAATAACCTTGTTATTGCGGAATTTGACGTAGGCCATGGACATAAATTTCTTCCTGCAATTGGTAATCAATGGCGTGGTGGTGGGCAGCGTGTACGCCCTGGTGGCGCTCGGTTTCGTCATTATTTTTAAATCAACCAGCGTGGTAAATTTCGCGCAAGGAGAATTTTTGCTGTTGGGGGCCTATATCAGTCTCGCAGTGGTCAGCCAGACCAGCATGCCGTTTTGGGTGGCGGTCGTGGTTACGTTGTTATTTTCCGTCGCGCTCGGCATGTTGATCGAGCGGCTTATCTTGCGGCCGATGATCGGCGAACCGGTGATTTCGGTAATCATGGTGACACTCGGTTTGTCCAGCATATTAAAGGCGGTCGTGCAAGGCATTTGGGGCACCGATACGCGCCCCTTCCCGGAAATTTTTCCATCGACGCCGGTTCAAATTGGCCCGCTGCCGGTGTCGCAAGGCTACATCTACAGCGTGGTCTGTGTTGCAATTTTGCTGCTACTTTTTACACTGTTCTTCAAATATTCGCGTGTCGGCATTGCCATGCGCGCCACGGCGTTTTCGCAACAAGTGGCGCAGTCCATGGGTGTTTCCGTGCGGCGCATGTTTGCGCTCGCTTGGGCTATCGCCGCGGTTGTGTCGGCCATAGGCGGAATTCTGCTCGGTGGGGTGCGCGGCGGCGTGGACGCGGCGCTGGCGGCCATTGGTTTAAAGGTGATTCCGGTGGTGATTTTGGGCGGTTTGGATAGCATTATTGGCGCCATTGTCGGCGGGCTGATCGTCGGTGTGTTGGAGAATCTTGCCGGTGGTTATCTCGATCCGATTTTTGGCGGCGGCGTGAAAGAAGTGGCGCCGTTTGTTGTGTTGGTTTTGATCTTGATGATTAAACCCTATGGCTTGTTTGGTAAGGTGCACATTGATCGTGTTTAATTTTGTCTTGTCATTGCGAGGAGCCCGTAGGGCGACGCCGCAATCTCGTTTTTTGTTGGCGGTAGAAAAACGAGGTTGCTTCGCGTGGCTAGCAATGACAAGTTTTAGGGGACCCTTGCCAGAAGCAAATATTGGTGCGGCGACTGGCAATGCATGCTCGGCGAGTCAATACCGGAGCGGCTTCCAGCCATGCCATTAAAAATTTTTGTAAGAAATGCTGATGATCAAATGCGGTGATTTTCGGACCAACTATGCCAGCGACATGGCGGTGTTCAACACTGACTTTGCGCGTTATTGCTTAGTCATTTTTCTGGTTTTACTCATGTTGTTCCCGCTGGTTTCCACTAACTATTGGCTGGACGTGGTCAATCGCATCGGCATTGCCATCATCGGCGCCATCGGGCTGAATATTTTGACCGGCTACACGGGCCAAATTTCCATGGGCAATGCCGCCTTCCTGGCGGTGGGTGCGTATAGCACGGGCTGGTTGGCGAATCATGCCGGGCTGCCGCTGCTCATCACTATCCCGTTGTCGGGCCTGATCACCGCCGCCGTCGGCATGATATTCGGCATTCCGTCATTGCGGCTGCGCGGCCTGTATCTGGCCATGGCGACCTTGGCCGCACATTTCATTATCGAGTTTGTCATTGTTCATTGGGAGTCCGCCACCGGCGGCGTGAACGGCCTGAGTATTCCCGCCGCCGAATTGTTCGGTTTTTCATTCGATAAAGATCGTTCGTTGTTTTATTTGATTTACGTGCTGGTGATTGCGTTCGCGCTATTTGCGACCAATCTGTTTCGCACCAAAGTCGGCAAAGCCTTTGTCGCCATTCGCGATCAGGACATCTCTGCCGAGGTCATGGGCGTGAATATTTTCAAGTACAAGTTGCTGGCGTTTGGCGTAAGTTCATTTTACGTCGGCGTCGCTGGGTCGCTTCTGGCCTATCAAGCCCACATCATCAGTCCTGAGAATTTTCCGATCAGCGTCGCGATCGATTATTTAGCCATGATCATCATCGGCGGCTTGGGCAGTATTTTGGGGTCGATACTCGGAGCGATTTTTAT
>JAYTBF010000041.1:0-2282 GCA_043737175.1 Burkholderiales bacterium | reverse complement strand
TGTGCCCTTGCCAGACAAATCGCGCAAACGATCGCCTGCGATATTCACCCGCTTAATAATTCGCGTGTCTTAGCCTACCTGAGTGACGAATTAGAGGTCAGTGATGCAGTCAAAGCGACCTGGTATTGCGGCTGGATTCACGACGGCTTTACCGCAATCGAAGCACAGCTACAGGCGCGGCCGGTGCAAACAAAATTTTGTATTGGCGACACCCCGACACTGGCGGATATTTGTTTGATTCCCCAAGTGACCAACGCCAACCGTTTTTCGTGTTCGCTCGAAAAATTTCCAACCATCATGAACATTTACCATCATGCCATGCAAATGCCTGAATTTGCACTCGCACACCCCTCCAAACAAGCGGCTGAGTAATTGATCCGTGATGACTTTGTATATTACGAATTCTTATTTTGTTGTTTGGACTGATTGAATGTCAATCAAGTCATTTCACCACGTATTAACCCACCTACTTTGTTGCACCGCCATCCTGGCGGCGGGCTGCACAAAAACACCGCCACTTGCCCCCATCAATAAAGATGCGACTATTTTGGCGTTTGGTGACTCGCTCACATTTGGCACAGGCGCAACACCTGAGACTTCCTACCCGACCCAGTTGGCAATGCAAATCGGCCGCAAGGTGGTAGGCGACGGGGTACCAGGTGAAATTACCGCCGATGGGCTCAAGCGACTGTCACTTTCGCTGGATGAATTTCAGCCGGCATTATTGATTTTGTGTCACGGTGGCAATGATTTTTTGCAGAAACGATCCGAACAAGAAGCCGCTGCAAACCTGCGCGCCATGGTCAGACTGGCACAAGAACGTGGCATTGGGGTTGTATTGATCGCCACGCCCAAACCGGGCCTGCTGCCGTCGGCACCGGCGTTCTATGCGGACATAGCCAAAGAATTTGGCACACCCGTCGACACAGAAAGTTTGCGACAGGTGCTCACTGACAATAGCAAAAAGAGCGATCTGGTCCACCCCAATGCGGCCGGCTACAAAATAATCGCCGAACGTGTGGCCGAGTTACTCAAAAAATCAGGCGCGATTTAACCTGCATATTTCACGGGGTTGTGCTCGATAGCAGGTTAATGTTTCAGCACTGACGGCGGCACCCTTGTCTCATATGCCTGTTCATTGCTGCGTACGCGCTCGTGTTGAGCAGCTTCGGTCTCCCAATGTATCGCCAGACGGCGGCACAATCTGCGAAAATTTTCATCGAGCGTTTTTATGGCGCTAAGCCATTCCAGGTTTTCAGCGATGCTCCGCAAATAGATTTGGCAACCCGACTGCATGGTGCAACTCATCATACAAAGTGTTGCCCCCAGCACCGCCTGCGGATCAGCGTCTTTCCTGCGTTCAACATCCAGATATTCCATTTTGTTTTCTCCACGTTCGACAACCATGCGGCCATGCACACCGTTACAAATGAGAATAGTTCTCATTTGTAAAAACGTCAAGTGATTTCGCGCAACTAGACTAGACAAAGCATTTCAACCATTTACGGCTGGAAATACCCGCCAATAAACGCGTTTGTTATTTGGTTCCTGGTTTGTATGCCACCAATGCTTTTGCCAGATCCTGGTATTCCTCGCATTTTTTGCCGCAAAGCTTTTCAAGTTTGTCGAGATGAAACTGCGCCTTTTGAGGTTGATTCACCTTCAAATAGGCCATGCCAATGTATTCATGGGCGCCGCGATGATTCGGACTCAATGTCAGAGCAATGTTGTAATGTTTAAATGAATCATCCATTTTCCCAATCCATCGATAGGCGTAGCCAAGGTAATTGTGGGCGTCAGCACTGTCGTTGTTTTTGGCAACGACCTTCTTGAAATGCTCAATTGCCAGAGGCCACTTTTTTTCCCAAATGGCTTTTTTCCCCGCGACAAAATTTTTGTCCTCGGCATTCTCAGCCGGTGTGGAGTCAAAGTCTGCAGCCAACCCTACCGTCGGCAGCAAGACCGGCTGTGCAACCAAAAACATCAACAACAATAATTTGCGGACCATGATGTTCTCCGAATCATTAGAAACAATTATTTGAATAACGTCGTTGATGTTACGCTTGATCCCGCCGCCACATTCACGTCCATCCGCCTCCACCACATTCCACCAAAGGATCATCATGAAAGCCGTTTTATGTAAGTCGTATGGTCTTCCCGACACACTGGTCATCGAAGACATTGCGCCTCTTGAAGCCGGACCCGGCGAAGTGGTCATTGCTGTCAAAGCCTGCGGGGTGAACTTTCCTGACACGTTGATTATTCAGGGCAAGTACCAATTT
>JAYTBF010000040.1:0-5747 GCA_043737175.1 Burkholderiales bacterium | reverse complement strand
GTCACCGCTTGGGGTCGAATTTCCCGCACAGCTTGCAGGATTGATCATGGCAATAGTGGGCATGGTTGGTGGTTCCCTGCTGACCCATCCGCACGCGCACCACGCGCACCCGGCACAGCCTACCTGATCAGCTACGAATCATCGACCCGATTGATGGCATCGGGTGAAGTCAAAAACGGCACCCTGGGTGCCGTTTTTGTTTGCCTCAGCTGATCGGTGACGATGATTTATCGGCCGCTTTCGCCTCTCGCGCCAATAGTTTGGCAATTCGTCGCTTGAGCATCGAGGTCGGTTGCCAGGAACTTTAACCTGTCTATATGGCAAACAATCAAACAGGCCGCGGTTTGATGGGCCAAATTTTTTGACGGGAGTCGCAAATGAAAACTTTTTACGCCGCAGCACCGTGGGTCGGATTGACCGGTTCAATTATTGTCACCCTTGGTTTGGTGGCGGGCTTTGTGAGCGCACCGGAAGCCCGTTTCGCCGCATTCCGCACACAAACGGCACCGGCAGTCGAGTCGGCAAGGTTTATCGAATCAATTATCGTGACGGCCCCGAAATTGGTGGCAGATCGTCAGGCAAAAGTTGCGCGCCAATGCGCAACGGTAACTTGTTAACGATTGTGACCACAGCCATTTTACGCAGCAAACGCCAGGTGTGGAGCGGCCGATACAGAGCAAATTTTGCGGCTGTTTTTCTAAGAAAAAATGCCGATAGAGTAGTGAAGACACCCTGACCATTGTCACTTTATTTTCACAATTGTTTGCCATGATGTCGTCTAGTTAACCTATTTCCCCGTTTATTTTGCTATGCGCCTCCTACCCGCCAGATCAATTGCAATCAATCCAAACATCGCACTGCGTTTGTTGGCGTTTATCCGCCTGCATATGTCAGGGCGCGCGTTGATAGCTGTGGCAAATATGGCTGATGTGGAAAAGAGCGACAAACAAGCGGATGAACCGGCATTTACACAAACAGCCAGCAACAGCGCGCGTCGGGTGGTGGCCATTTCTTCAGCGGGCCGGCAATCTGCCGGGTTGTTTGGCAAGCCGGGCGATTTACGTGGCATGGGCCGCATGACCGTTGAAGTCAGTGTGGCGCGCACGAATCCCATCTCGATTCGCCAGACGCGCCCCGGTTTTGCACACTCGCCCGCGAATGCCTCCAACCGGATTGTGATCATTCGATAAAGCCAGTCGTTGTATGCGACGCGGCTGAAAGGCAATTTTCCGCGCTTGGTCGCTTACCTTGTTAAAAACAGGTTTGCGCGAGGTATGCTGCGCATATGAAGATCGCAATGTCCATTTTTCGACGGCTGCATTGGTACCAATTGTTGCTCATGGTTGGTTTAACAACCGTTGCCGCCGTGATTATCCTGCCCTATTTTTACGGTGGAGCGAATTGTGGCGCGCCGCCGTCCGCGCCACCAACCGGCGCAATCGGCAACGTGTCGCCATCTATCCATTCCCGTGAAAATTGTCCGAGCCTGTTCGCCCGTTTTTACGTGCTTTGGTTTCGGCTTTTGATTGTTGCTGTCGTTATTTTGATTACAACAGTTGTGGCCGAGACCATTTGGCGATCACGCCGCAAACCGTTGTTATCGTTTTTGCAGGCGCAATTGTTGGCGGTGGTGGTGGGTGCTGGCGCCGGCACGGTGATTTCCGGCTTGATCATCGGTCGTTCATTGCAACAGATGTTTACCGTCGAGCCCATGCTGTTCGGCATGGTTATTTTTACTTCTGTCGGTATCGGCATCGGTGCGGTCACGGCAATCGTACTGGTCTATCGTGGACGCGCCGCACGTGCGGATGCGGATACAGCCCAAGCAGAAGCCGCCCGACATGAATTGGAAAAACAGGTTTTGCAGGCGCGGCTCAAGTTGATGCAGGCACAAATTGAACCGCACTTTCTGTTCAACACACTCGCCACCGTGCAGCATCTGACGGAGGCCGATCCGCCATTGGCGAGCAAAACATTGGAGAGTCTGATTACGTATTTACGCGCGGCCATGCCGCAAATGCGTGAGGACACCACCACACTCGGCCGGGAAGCGGCAATGGCGAGAGCCTATCTTGAAATTCAAGCGATTCGCATGGGCACACGCCTGACATTCTCTGTCGATGTGCCGGAATCACTGGCGCGAGAAGTATTTCCACCCATGATGTTGTTGACCCTGATTGAAAACGCGATCAAACACGGCATCGACCCGCTCCCTCAGGGCGGGCATATTCACATTGCTGCCAAATTTGATGGCGACCAACTTGAACTCAGCGTGGCCGATACCGGGCAAGGCCTATCGACGTCGACGGGTATGGGTGTTGGGTTGACCAATATTCGCGAACGCCTCGCGACTATATTTGGCAAAAAAGCAAAATTGCTGATTGAAGAAAACTCGCCGTCCGGAATTGTTGCGCGAATTTCCATATCCAAACCGTAATTAAAATGGGTGCGGTCAATTTAGGCTGGAGTGAAGTGTGCAAACCGCGATAATTTGTGACGACAGCGAGGGTCGGGGTTTCGCCAAGTCAAACTGCTTTGACTTGGTGCCGGACGAGCCGGCGGTCCATATCTGGACAGCCGTAGCCAGCAGGAGTGAAGTGTGCAAACCGCGATAATTTGTGACGACGAACCATTGTTGCGTGACCAGTTAAAGTCACGTCTGGCCAAACTGTGGCCTGAGCTTATGATCTGTGCTCAAGCCGAAAATGGTGCCGAGGCGGTGGCGCTGTTTCAGTCCAATTTGCCAGACGTGATTTTCCTCGATATTCATATGCCGCTGTTAAACGGCCTGGAGGCTGCCAGGCAAATTAGCGGCATTTGCAAAGCCGGAAACAATCGATGTCAAATCGTTTTTATTACCGCGTTTGACCAATATGCTGTTGAGGCTTTTGAACATGGCGCGATTGATTACGTCTTAAAACCGTTCAACAATGAACGCTTGATGGAAACGATTGCACGTCTAAAAGACAGACTGTTGCAAACCGGCTTGTCCCAACAAAGTGAAACTTCAATTCAAACACTAGACGGCGTATTGAAACAGCTGACTGATCGACTGCTGCCGTCGTCGTCGTTTTTGCATTGGATAAAGGCCAGTGTTGGCCAAACAGTTCGATTGATTCCGGTGGAGGATGTGTTGTATTTTCAGTCGGATGAAAAATACACTTGTGTCGCGCTTGCAGACGGCGAAGTGCTCATTCGCAAGTCAATCAAGGAGTTGGTGGCGGAGCTTGATCCGAATCGTTTTTGGCAAATTCATCGTTCGACCATTGTGAATACACGCGCCATCGCCGGCGTGGTGCGAGGCCTTCGAGACCAGGCGGACCTAAAACTCAACGGTCGAAACGAGACGCTCACCGTCAGTCGGAACTACACGCATTTGTTCAAACAAATGTGAATACGTGGCGCCAGGAATGGCGTCAACGCGTGTAGTCCATCTTCGCGAAGCGTATTTCCCAAAAATATAAACACAAGCATTGGCGCTATATTCCAGACATTTACGTCCGGAAACGCGCCACCAATCTCGACTTTGTGATTTCAATTAATAGCCGAGTTTGCCCACGACTGGTTTGCCTGCCATTCGGTCAGATGATTCTGCATTCCACCCTCTTGCGCATTGATGGGCCTATTGATGCGCCCTAAACTTCGTTCATCCGTAATTCTTAAAACAGCTTTTGCTTTGAGGGGGCGAAGCCGATGAATATTGTTAATTTTCTCAGTGTTTTGCCATCTTGGTTTTGGATTGTTCTCGCCGTGGGTATTGCCGCAGCAATATTGTTGTGGATTGTTTTGGAGAAATGATTTTTGCTAATTTGTCATTTTCGCCTATCACTCTTAAATTGGACTATTCAGTAAACTGTCACTATGTTTAAATCGCTCGGAAATTTGATATACAAGACGCCCTGGTGGGTAATGTCCCTCGTCGGCCTTTTCACGTTTTTGGTACTTGCATTGTTTACCGTACCATTCAATGTCATTCGATTGGCAGACTCGGGCAAGTCCACCACTGAAAACCGCGCCATTCAACGCGAAATTGATCGCACCTTCGGTGATGGCGCGCTGACCATCGCCGAGCGCGTGGTTCGATCGCTGGCAGAACGCACAACCGACCCGGCGCGCAAAGCGGAATTTGCCCAGGCGTTAAAAGAAATTGCCGGCGCACGTGCCGATCTATCGAGTGTTGAAAGCGATATGAAACATGCCAAGGCGGATGCCGCGCGGGCGGCAAAGGATTCCGCCGACGAGGCCAAACGTGCAGCAAAGGACGCCGAACGGGAGTTGCAACAACATGCCCGCGAAGCCGCGCTGAGCGATCGAGATGCAGCCCGTGAAAAGCTTACAAAACTAAAGGATGCCCGCGCCGATGCCGCCAGCGCCCAAAAGAGGGTTGGAATTAATGAACCATCCGCATTTGCCGCGTTTGACAAGGCCATCACCGAGGCAAAAAAAGACGAAAGCGACGCCAATGAAATTTTGAAAAAAATTAAAGCGGGAAAGTTTCTGTCAGACCGGGAAAGTCGCAATGGTGAAGCCAAGACAGTCTCGCCACCGTTGGCACCGTCCCCTCCAAAGGCACCGCAGGCGCCATCCGCCCCGGTTACCCCATCAAAGGCTGATCAATCAACCAAGTCATCCGCATCCGCCGCCAATGATTCGAAAGATCAACCCGGCGTTTCAAAACTATCGTTTTCCAGCGCGAGTGCCGATAAGGCCGGGCAGCCAAACGACTTCACCATCAGCAAAAATAGTCACGATGATCGCGTCAAGATCGATGGCACGATAGGAGGTACACGTATCAAGGGTGATATTTCAATCGGTGATATTGAAAAATCGTTATTAAAAATTGACGGACTTAAAACTGCGGCCGCCACCGCCTCATTGACGCCGGAGTTGCGTGAAGACATTCGTCGTCGTGTATCCAGCGACTTCAAAAGAGTTGGCATCGGCTCAGCGTTGATTGTTTCGTTCATACCGCTATTTCTTATTCTGATTGTCGCCAAGTTCTATATTGGGCGGTCGCGGCGTGCACTCGAAGTCGCCAGCGTAAAAACCAAAGAGGCGGAATCAGCAAACGTCAACAGACAAATTGTTGAAGCCAAACTCATGGCCCTGCAAGCGCAGGTCGAGCCACATTTTTTATACAACACACTCGCCAACGTGCAGGCCCTCACGGAAGTTGATCCGGTCCAAGCCAACAAAATGACCGGCCACTTGATTCAGTATTTGCGTGCATCGTTGCCAAAAATGCGCGAAAACATTTCGACAGTCGGCCAGGAAATCGAATTGGTTCGCGCTTATTTGAATATTCTGAAAATGCGCATGGGAACGCGCCTTGAATTCGGAATTGATGTGCCCTTGGAATTGGAAACCCTGCCATTCCCGCCGTTGATGTTGCCGTCATTGGTCGAAAATGCAATCAAACACGGACTAGAACCGCTGCGGGAAGGCGGCCGTATCGACGTGGTGGTAGAAAAAATCGGCATTGGTAAAGACGCCAAACTACGGATATTGGTCAAAGACACGGGCAAGGGCCTGACCGATTCGCCTGTTCAATCCGGCGGCGGGATCGGCCTAAA
Organism: Burkholderiales bacterium; assembly: GCA_043737175.1. Classification (GTDB taxonomy): domain Bacteria; phylum Pseudomonadota; class Gammaproteobacteria; order Burkholderiales; family Usitatibacteraceae; genus UKL13-2. The sequence continues at coordinate 174 of JAYTBF010000040.1, read as the reverse complement.
CAATATCCGTGAAAGATTGCAGGCGCTGTTTGGTGATCATGCGCGCCTCATACTGCAATCAAACAACCCGACCGGTGTTGTTGCCACCATCGAGACGCCTGCATCCGGTGCCACCGCGTTTATGACGGCGTCTGCGGCAGATTCGTTGCGTGCAGAGGAGCCAAAAACATGGGG
>JAYTBF010000039.1:0-5751 GCA_043737175.1 Burkholderiales bacterium | reverse complement strand
AAATCGAGAATGGCAATCGCAAACATGCCACGCAGGCGCGGCAACATATCAATTCCCCAGGCTTCATAAGCACGCAGGATGAATTCCGTATCGGAGCGGGTACGAAAAACCGCGCCGAGTTTGGTTAACTCCTCAGCGTCGGCCGCCCAGTCATACACTTCGCCGTTGTAACAAATCCAAATATTGCCGGTGTCGTTTTGCATCGGCTGATCGGCAATCGGCCGTGGGTCGATGATCGACAGACGGGCGTGGATGAGCGCGTTGGGCGCACTTGGTGGATTAGCTGCTGCGGTGTCCGGATTTGTCTCTGCATTAACAGGTGACCAATCCGACTGCCAACGGGCAATGTGTTGTGCATCCGGACCACGATTTTTCAGCGCGGCCATCATGGCATCGGCCACGGCGGGCGCAATGTTGTGCTGGGCGAAAAATCCGGCAATGCCACACACGGTCAGGCCTTCGTCCGTTGTTGCTGATAAAACACGGCCAACATTTTATCGAGCATCACATCCAGCCCAAAATGTTGTTGTGCATATTCAAGACTGGCGGCGCCCATTTTCTGACGCAAGGTATGGTCACGCATCAGTTGGCCGAGTCCTGTAGCCAACGCCGCCGCATCTCGCGTCGCCACCATCAAACCAGTCTGCCCATCTTGCACCGCTTCATTGATCGCACCAACCGATGTCGACACAACCGGTTTGCCACATGCCATGGCCTGCATGATGCCTTGCGGCACGCCTTCGTCGCCGTAGGAGGGGAGGGTGAATAGATCCAGCGTGGATAACCACTCCGGCACGTTTTCAACATTACCGACAAATCGAACCGTATTGGCAAGGGCTTCATTTTGCACGCGCGCTTCCAGGCGTACACGCTGCGGTCCATCGCCAATGACAATCAATTTCCATTGTGGAAATTCGACCGCCAATATTTTCATGGCATCGAGTAAATAGTCATGCCCCTTCCAATCGCGCAATGTTGCCAGTATGCCAATGGTGGGCTGATCGGTTACTCCAAGTTTGGCGCGCACCATCACTTGATCGATCGGTCGAAAACGTTGCAAATCAATACCGGTGCGTACCGACGTCATACGATTGAGGTCATAACCATTTTCGCGATGTAATTGTTGGCGCAATGCTTCACCGGTGGTGACAATGAATGCAGTCGCGCGGGTATACAACCAGCGGGTGGAACAGTGATTGTTGATCGCTGTGGACACGTGTCGGGTGCGCACAATCGGCGGTGCATTGCTCAGGGTGGCGGCCACCACCGCCGCCAGCCAGGTGTCGGTCGAACTGTGGGTGTTGATGACATCAATGTCGTGCCTATGATCGGCCAACCAGCTGCGCATGGCTAACAGTGGACCAATGCGTTTTTTGCCGATGTTGAGCGCCGTCACCGGCACACCCATTTTTTGGGCGACCGGCAGCATCTCGGCGTTTTCGGGGGTGAGCAACATGACACGATGGCCACGATCGAGTAAACCACGCGCTTCGGTCAGGATGCGAATTTCCTGTCCGCCCCAGCCAATCGACGATTCGGTGTGCAGGATCGAAAGCGGTTTGTTCATAGTAAAAATTCAGGCTCATAACGCTGGAACCATTGTTCCAGTACGGTCAATGCCCAGATGCGCCCGGCGTGATTGCTGCGTTTGGCTTGATGTTCGGCTTGCAGCCTGGCGAGTGCGCCAGCACGAAACAAACCGCGTTTCATCAATCCATTGGCCCCCAATGCCGCGTCAACATGAGGTTTTAAGTCGCCCGCCAGCCACATAGACAACGGCATCACAAACCCTTGTTTGTTGCGATAAACAATGTCGGCCGGCAAATATTTTTCAGCGAGTTTTTTCAAAATGTATTTGGTTGTTTTGCCGTGTTGCTTCAGACCCGGATCGAGGGTGGCGACAAATTCCACAAACTTGTGATCCAGGTACGGTACCCGCGCTTCCAGGGAATAGGCCATGGTGGCGCGATCCACTTTGGTCAACAGGTCGTCTGCCAACCAAAGTTTTTCATCGACGTACATGATTTTTTCAAGATAACTGGCGGCGTCACATTCGTCAAAAAATGTTGCCGCGTAGTCAGCAATGTGCGTTTTTTGATGCTGCACAAGTCGCTCGGAAAAAATCGCCGGCTGCACGGCAATATCAAACACGTTGGGAATGGTTGCGTAGCGTTTGTTTTGTGGCTGCATGATGGCTTTGATCAGCCGGTCTTTGCGCGCCGCAGCGGGCAGGGCGCGCAACAGGCGTGGAAGGGGTGAGCCAGGTGCCCCCAGCAGCGATGAGATTTTTTCTTCGGCAACCCGTTTGTGATAATTGCCATAACCGGAAAAAAGTTCATCCGCACCTTCACCGGTGAGCGCCACCGTGACGTGCTGCCGTGTCAATTTTGACAGCAGCATGGTTGGCAGCGCCGCCTGATCTCCAAAGGGCTCGTCAAACACATCCACCCAATCGGCAAAGGCATCGGTGACATCGGACGACTTCACCATCAGTGCATGGTGGTTGCTGTTTAAATGCGCCGCGACTTTTGACGCCTCATCGTGTTCACTTTCTGTTTGGTCGGCCAAGCCGTTGTCATTGAGAAAACCCAGATTAAAGGTCTCAATCGGCTTGCCAGTCAGGTCGGTCATCATGGCGGCAACCAGACTGGAATCGATTCCGCCGCTGACAAACGCCCCCAAAGGCACATCTGCCACCAACATCGACTGTACAGATGCGCGCAATTGTTTATCCAGTGCCGCAATCGCGTCGGCTTCGGTGAGAGATTGTTTATTGGCGTAGCTCGGTTGCCAGTATTTCCATGTTTTAAGCTCAGCGGTGGTCGTGTTGAGCCGCATCGCATGCCCGGCATGGAGCTTGCGAATGGATTGATAAATGGTGAGTGGGGCGGGGATGTATTGGCATTCCAAAAATAAGCCCAGCGCGTCCAGGTCAATTTCGCGGGAAACCTGTGGGTGTTCGGTGATGGCTTTGAGCTCGGAAGCAAAGGCGAACAATTTGCCATCCCAGGCATAGTGCAAGGGTTTAACCCCCAAATGGTCACGTGCCACGAACAGTGATTTTGCCTGTTGATCGTAACAAGCGAAGGCAAACATGCCTTGTAATCTGCTGAGCGCGGCATCACCCCACTGCGAAACTGCGTGTAAAACCACTTCCGTGTCGCCATTCGTTTGAAATTTTCGGCCGAGTAACTTTAATTCCTCGCGTAACTCATGGAAATTGTAAATTTCGCCGTTAAAAACCAGCGTGTGACGACCGTCGTCCGACGTCATCGGCTGGGTGCTGGCGACAATATCAATGACCGAGAGCCGCCGATGGCCAAGATGCACATTTTCGGATGAAAAATAACCCTCGGCATCAGGGCCGCGATGGTTGAGGCGCCGGTTCATTTGCATCAGCAATGGGCGCGGTTCGGCCGGCTGCAGACCAAAGGTGACAAACCCGCTTATTCCGCACATGGTGACGGGCAGGTCGGTTTTGCTACGAATATCAAGAGGATGGGGATCAGAATAGGAGTCATGCTAGGTTTTTTAACCAAGCGTGAGTTTACTTGAGCGGGCGGAATTCCACCCTGATCAGCGCAAATTACTTGCTGACGGCGATTTACGCCTGGCCGCTAAATATTCCCAGGCACAGAATTGTCACCCACCTCTGGACAAGGACTCCTGCGAATTTATTTCTTGCTCAGCGCTGCAGGACTCTATCGATTATTTCCAACAGTTTTGCCGGCTCGAACGGTTTAACGATCCAACCAGTGGCGCCGGCACGTTTCCCCTCGTCGCGCAATGCGGACTGTGACTCTGTCGTGAGCATTAAGATAGGTGTAAACCGCGTATTCGGTAGTGTCCGCAACGCCTTGACCAGCTCAATACCGTTTTTGCCCGGCATGTTGATATCAGAAATGACCAGATCATAATGATTCTGTCCGGCCATTGCACAGGCCGCGTCAAAACTTTCGGCTTCATCCACTTCGTGGCCAGCATCCGACAGTGTAAACGCCACCATTTGGCGCATGGTTCGAGAATCATCGACAGTAAGTATCTTTGACATAGTTTTCCAATCAGAAAAGTTCAACGTTAGCGCGCGGTTTTTCCGGCGTCGGCTCAACGAGTAGATCAATCGATTTTCCACTGTCTATTTCGGCCTTGGCGTCATGGACATCATCGCTGGATTTTTCGCTTTCCATGGGCTTGATGCTGCTTTGGGAGTAAGAGAGTATTGCGCGATAAACGTCGCGCTGCATCAGCGCCATGGTTTCATGTGATAGCCCCGCCAACGATTGGCGAACGCTACCTATGTCGCTGCCACGAACACGCTCCAATTTTTGCTGGGTAATATCTTGAAACTGCATGGCGACAATAATGGCCTGAATTTCCGTGTTGATTTTACGGCCCAGGTCGTTAATGTTGAGCAATGCTTTTTCGACATCACGGCCCTTTTCCAAAATGCCGGTATTTAGTTTTTTAGTTTCCTTGCTTGAACGCGCACTCGCCTCGCGGGTGAACAACTCGGCATCGACAGTTTGTTTGGCGGCGCGATTGATCACCGTGCGAATCGAATCAACACTGGTGCGTGCCCGGCGGGTGAGCTCGTGTGATTGGCCGCTGATGCTACGCACTTGATCGATCATTTCGATGAAACTTTTGAAATCAAATTCTTGCTTGGTTGCCGCAACGGATGCATTCAGTGAAATGGATGAAATCCGCGTTGACATTGCGTGCATCTCATCGAGAACTTGTTCGAGCTGATCCGTATCCGTGCGCACCAGCTTTTGGTGTTTTGCCATTTCCTCCGCGAGTGTGGAAACGTGACTCAACTGTTGATTGACAACAGCCAACCGGTCGTCATAGAGCTTGACGTAGTCCTGCAAACCAAGAATGCTGGTCTTGTCCGCACTACTCCCATCCTGCTTTTTTAACAAGCCTGTGGCAAGCTCTGTTTGACGGCGCGTCATTTTCATAATGGACTGAAAACTTTCGCCGACTTGCATCGCTGCGCTTTCTGTCTCCCGAATCACTTCGCCGACGGTTGTTTCAACTTGCGCCAGCATGTTTTCAGACGAATTGGTCGAGCTCGACCAGCGGCTCAATAGTGTGTTGGCATGAATAACAATCCGCTGGAACAGCTTGGTCCTCTTTCGTAACTTCTGGTTAGCATCTTCTTCCATGGCAAATTCTCCAAATTATTTCTGTACCAACTGCAACAACTAACTTGTACTACCTGAGCGGGTTATTTCTACCGCGATCGCGTCAAGCGAAATTATTTTTTGCACGGCACCTAATTTGATCGCTTCTTTTGGCATTCCAAAGACGACGCATGTCGCCTCATCCTGGGCGAAGGTATTGGCACCGGCGTCGCGCATTTCCATTAAACCCTGGGCACCGTCACCGCCCATTCCCGTCATGATGATACCTGTTGCATTACGACCGGCGTGTTTGGCGACGGAACGAAATAAAACATCCACAGAAGGACAATGGCGGTTAACGGGCGGCCCGGGACGAACATGAACATGATACTGAGCACCGCTGCGAACAAGTGTCATCTGTTTACCACCTGGCGCAATCAGCGCTCGACCGGGCATAACGCGGTCACCGTCGTGCGCCTCCTTCACTTCAATTAAGCTGACACGATCAAGCCGTTCGGCAAATGCGGTGGTAAATTTTTCGTGATATGCTCGACCCTCACCTCACATGGCGCCGAAACCACCATGCAGGCGTTGGCAGCCGGTGCCTTCGCAATCGTTGAAAAAC
>JAYTBF010000038.1:0-13207 GCA_043737175.1 Burkholderiales bacterium | reverse complement strand
TGGGATGAACGACGATATTTTTCACAGAAGGCATTTTTGGAATAGAGGGCGGGCCACATGAACTACCTAGCAATTTTCTTGCCATGTATGGCGAACTGCGGCTTGCGGAACAACAATACAGTAACAATCCATAAAAAAACGCCGAAGGCTCATCACCTTCGGCGTTAACTTCGATCGGACAACCCAATCGAAAGGAGTCATGAATGAACGTGGTCGTTTAACGGGATTCCGCCAAGGAGCGTTGGGGAGCGGGGTTTGCAAAGTTTGACACCGGCTTGAGCTTGACCACCGGCAAGTTGCGGCTATTATTTTCCTGCGAAGGCGATTGCACTGGCGTTGTAGGTTGCCGTTGTTTTGGTGGTGCCACTTCAGCGCTCATTTGCGGCGTCGGCCGATAACCAGACGTAAAGAGCGCTCTCAGCGCCAGCAGGTTTTGTTGATGCATATCGACCTGATCTTGGAAGCTGCGCACGCGTTCAAAATGTCTGGAAATTAAGGCTTTCGATTCGGTCAACGTATCGGATTGTGTCCCCTGGCTCGCGAGTGAGGCATGTAAAACTCGAATGGCCGGACTGCGGGATTGTTCTGCCGCCAGCGCATCATTGGCCTCACGTAACAGCTGCTCTTCCGCTTCAACCTCGCCTTCAAAAATGCGCCGACGCACATCATCCCGGCGCTGCTGAGCCAATGTTGCGGCACTCGTGCCGCCGTTTAGCGCCGAATTTCTACTCGTTGAAACAACTGCTAACGCAGGTGGTTGGAGGCTAGTTGTTGGAGCGGGACTGGCAAAACTCGGCACAGGAGTCGGCATCGGTTTAGTAGCGAGCGGCATATCGGCAGCAGGTAACGATGCGACCATTTGGTCTGATGTTGAAGAAACCTGGGCCGCACCAGCGGTACGCGATTTGCCCTGAGCCTGCCCGTTAGACGCGGCGGGCATTGTCATGAGAGGCTGCAATTCAATGATCTGGGCACCCTTTATGGGCGAATTGGAATACGTAACACGACCACTGGTATCAATATGTTTGTAAACGACCACGGCTTGCCCAGAGGCGAGCGGAATCACACCAAAGACCGCAACGAGCGCGCTCAGGATGACGGGGGTTCGCAAAAAAAAGCACCGAATATTCATGTAGATAGCGAAATTTGTGGCTGGGTAAAATTTCACAGCCGGGCCGGACAGTTTGCGATGCAATTGATGCTTTTTCAATCCAATGGATAGCGATGTTTAGGTTCAGCACCACTATGGATTGGGGTTGCATCAATTATTTTTGCGGAAGACGAGCGCAAAAAAGGCAAAAAGGGCGGCATTCTTGCGAATGCCGCCCCTTGCGGATGGATCAAAAAGCCCTGGCTGTGTAGCTTGGGCGGGTTGAATTACGACGAATAATACATATCGAATTCAACCGGATGGGTTGTCATACGGAATCGTGTGACTTCCTGCATTTTGAGTTCGATATAGGCGTCAATCATTTCGTTGGAGAACACGCCGCCGCGGGTAAGAAACTCGCGATCTTTGTCGAGAGCCTCGAGTGCCTGATCCAGTGACGAGCATACGGTAGGAATTTTTGCATCCTCTTCCGGCGGCAGGTCATAAAGATTTTTGTCTGACGGATCACCCGGATGAATCTTGTTTTGTACCCCATCCAAGCCGGCCATCATCATGGCAGCGAACGCCAGATATGGGTTGGCGGTTGGATCCGGAAAGCGCACTTCAATACGCCGCGCTTTGTCTGCCTGTACGTATGGAACACGTATGGAGGCGGAGCGATTGCGCGCCGAATACGCCAACTTCACCGGTGCCTCGAAGCCGGGAACCAAACGTTTGTAGGAGTTGGTCCCTGGGTTGGTAATCGCATTCAGGGCGCGGGCGTGTTTGATAATTCCACCGATGTAATAGAGGGCAAAATCTGAAAGGCCGGCGTAACCATTTCCAGCGAATAGGTTCTTGCCATCTTTCCAGATTGATTGGTGCACGTGCATGCCGGACCCGTTGTCGCCAACAATCGGCTTGGGCATAAAGGTGGCAGTTTTACCGTAGCTGTGGGCGACGTTATGCACGGCGTACTTGAGGATTTGTGTCCAGTCCGCACGTTGAACGAGTGTCGAGAATTTGGTGCCGATTTCACACTGTCCCGCATTGGCCACTTCGTGGTGATGAACCTCAACCTCCACGCCCATATCTTCCAACGCCAGACACATGGCGGAGCGAATATCCTGCAATTGATCAACGGGTGGAACTGGAAAATAACCGCCTTTGACCGGTGGACGATGGCCGAGATTGCCGCCTTCAAATTTTCCCGCAGTCGACCAAGCGGCTTCTTCGGAGAAAATCTTGGCATAACAGCCAGACATATCAACACTCCACTCCACCGCGTCAAACACAAAAAATTCCGGCTCCGGGCCAAAGTAGGCGGTGTCACCAATGCCGCTGGCAATTAAATATGCTTCAGCACGATGGCCAAGTGATCGCGGGTCGCGATCATAGCCTTTGCCGGTTGCCGGCTCAATCACATCGCAAGTCAAAACTAACGTGGCGTCGTCAAAAAATGGATCAATAAACGCGGTGCTGGCATCCGGCATCAATAACATATCCGATGCTTCAATACCCTTCCAGCCGGCAATGGACGAGCCGTCAAAAGCGTGACCCTCGGTGAACTTTTCTAGACCAAAAGCACCAACCGGGACGGTGACATGTTGTTCTTTACCTTTGGTATCGGTGAAGCGAAAATCAACGAACTTAACTTCGTTGTCCTTCACAATTTTCATTACATCTTCAACAGCCATTGCGATCTCCTGATAATGTGTGCGGGTAGTAAAAAGTAATTATGGTTTGTGCAGCAATTTGTTTTGCTGATTCGAGTAAGTATATACAGCATGAACCGTGCCACCTCTAACGTATTGATTACACTAAATAAAATATAAAACTCGTGGGTGCACTCCAGATTGGCGCACCATTTTCGGGCGCGACCCTTGCGGCCGCACCATAATGGGGCGAAATATTCTCGTCACTGGCCCAGCTCAATTTGCCAGATTACGCTAAATTTTATGGCACACCAATATGACTGATCGTTATGCCGTTGTTGGCAATCCCATTGCGCACTCCATGTCGCCTGACATTCATATGGCATTTGCGCTTGAGGTCGGACATGACCTTGTATACGAGCGAATTATCGCGCCACTTGATGGGTTTGTTGCGCTCGTTGATTCCCTTCGGAGAAGCGGGACAAAGGGTATAAACATCACAATGCCGTTCAAATTAGAGGCGTTTGAATATGCAAATCACCTGACGTGTCGTGCGCAATTGGCGGGCGCAGTAAACACCATGAAATTTGACCAAACGACCAGCGACGAAGAAGTCTTTGCAGACAACACCGATGGTGCCGGGCTGGTCAGCGACATAATGAACAATCTAAAACATAAAATTGTCGACCGAAGCATATTGGTGATCGGCGCGGGAGGTGCCGCACGCGGAGTAATGGGTGCACTCATCGATGAAAACCCAAAATCGATTTCGATTTTTAATCGAACGAATCATAAAGCAGCAGAGCTGGCGCAGCGACTCTTGAATCTCAATTCAGCGGTGGACATAGAGGCGCTTAATAAGGAGCAGTTGTTTGCACGGCAATTCGATATTGTTATCAATGCAACATCCGCAAGTTTAGAAAATACCCTGCCGCAGGTTCCGCCGACCATTTTTGCGCCTCATGGTCTGGCATACGACATGGTGTACGGAAAAGGAACAACGCCTTTTTTGAAAATGGCCGCCGCTTCGCGCGCAACCATTGCCGATGGTCTCGGTATGCTTGTTGAGCAGGCGGCGGAGGCCTTCTTTGTGTTTCGTGGTGTGCGACCAAAAACAGCGCCGGTCATTGCGGCGGTTCGCCAAAGGATTGCATCCGTATCCTAACGGCCAACAATTATATGACGACCAAAATTTCAGCCTGGCTCGGCCTTGGACTTGCCGCCATCGTGGTGATGTTTTTTGCGTTTCAAGGATACGTACTGGCAAAACTTTGCTGGTGGCGAAGTCATGATCCGACAATGACTGCCTTTATGAGCGCGAGGTTGGACAAGATGCGCGAGGCAAAACCCGTTGCCACCCTTAAGCAGGTCTGGGTACCATACGGAAAAATTTCGTCCCATTTAAAGCGTGCGGTGCTGGTCGCAGAAGACGACAAATTTATCGATCACGACGGCTTCGATTGGCAGGGAATTCAAAAAGCACTTGAAAAAAACGAACGGCGCGGCAAAGTTGTTGCGGGCGGATCAACCATTTCCCAGCAACTTGCAAAAAACCTGTTCCTGTCTGGTGACCGTTCATTGGTCCGCAAAGGCCAGGAGGCCATTATTACGGTCATGATGGAAAGCGCCTTGGAAAAACAACGAATTCTTGAAATTTACTTGAACGTTATTGAATGGGGTGACGGTGTCTTTGGGGCGGAAGCTGCCGCGAGGCACTACTTCGGAGTTTCAGCCTCTCAACTGACTGCCCCACAAGCCGCCAGATTGGCCGCGATCGTACCCAGACCGCGTTTTTACGACCGAAATCGCAACTCCCCCTATCTATCTCGGTACACAGAAACCATTCTTGCGCGCATGCCCAATGCGCAATTGCCGTGAAACCGGATAACGAACCAGCACCAAACAAGGCGGCTACAACATGGAGTTCATAAATTGGATTTTTTTCGGTCCGTCAAAATTAATCACGGCGTACCCTTACGGCGGACTCTTCATTGCGGCACTCTTCATTGGCGCGCAATTGTTACGCACCGCGGTTGCAAAACAGGTGTTTGACAAGCAGTGGTTTAGAAAAGCGCCGGTATTTACCGGCCTGTTGTGGGCAATCTTTAACCTGTATGAGATGCAGCTGGCAGCCGTATTGGGACCGGCAGCAGCGCACGCGGCCGCCAATGCGGGCACCGTTGCAATCCCGGTTCTATTAAGACTGGATTTGATCGTGTTGACACCGCTGCTGTACGTTTTAACCGCGTTCGCGTTGTATGGCCTGCTTTTTGGGGAGCGTCCGCCAGCGCAACCGTCAACAAACAGCCAAAACCCACAGGACTAATAGGGCAAATTTACCCATACGTCGTAGGCGGCTATACCGAACGGCTATTTAGCAGGGCGTTCGCGCCGAGTCCGGTGGGGCATGCGCGGACGCGATGACGAACGGCGTGATGGCTTGACCATATGAGGGCGGCAAATAAAAATTGCTTGGGAACTCAATAAGAAATTTCTCAACCCGGGAAGTGAATGATTGGTAAAAAAACAATCATCACTCGCCGGATTGAGAGAGTCTGAAGCAGGTAGTCTGCTTAGCCCATCGGTTTGATGAGCGGCGTGATAACCGGAGTTACCATTGGCGCAGGCTTTGCTGCGGGGGCTGCCTTTTTTGGAGCAGCCTTTTTCTTCGCAGCAGGCTTCTTTGCAGGCTTACTTGCTACTTTTTTTTTTGCGGCTGGCTTCTTTGCCGCTTTTTTTGCTGCTGGCTTCTTAGCTGCCTTTTTTGCTGCTGGCTTCTTAGCTACTTTTTTTGCTGCTGGCTTCTTTGCTACTTTTTTTGCTGCTGGCTTCTTTGCTGCAGGTTTCTTAGCCGCTTTTTTTGCTGCCGGCTTTTTCTTGGCTGTTGCCATGATCAACTCCTTTCGATGGTTGGACCGAATTGCTTGTTAGGATCCGACTCTATTGAGCCGAATCACCAAGACACCAGTTCAGACGAACGATTGAGTGCTGGCATTTGCCGAAAATACGAGAGACGGCGAAACATCCTCACTCCACCCGCGGTTGAACGATCACATGAAACCAAAAACACTGAATCAAATAATCATCCGCCGCGAGCACTTGGTGATTCGGATTCTATGGAAGTTTTTTTTTGAACACCAGTTTTTAATGATGTCAATACTGCTTATTTGCAATCGATCATTGTGATATGGTATCGATTCGATACCATGTTCATCACCGTCGTTTATTTTTTACACAAATTTCAAGTTGTGTTGCCGTCAAAAATAAAAAATGATCGTTGCAGGCGCAATTAGGCGTCGTGCAAAATTCGTTCACCGGCAACCAACGATTCGAACGACTCGCGATCGCGCACAACAAAAATTTTATCGCCATCAACCATGATTTCCGCAGCACGAGGGCGGGAGTTGTAATTCGACGACATGACGAACCCATAGGCGCCGGCAGATAACACGGCTAGGTACTCACCTTCGTTCGCCGCAAGCCTGCGTGCGTATCCAAGTACATCCGCGCTCTCACAAACGGGGCCGACAACATCGTATTCATCCGGCTCTGCAGTTGAATTTTTATCTACCTCGATAATTTCGTGGTGCGCTTGATAAAGTGCCGGACGGATCAGGTCGTTCATCGCTGCGTCGACAATCAGAAAGTTTTTATGCTCGCCAGGCTTCACGTATTCAACCTTGGTCAACAGCACGCCAGCATTGCCAGTAATCGAACGGCCGGGCTCAAGAAGCAATTCAACATCCCGATCGCCTAATGTTTGCTGAAGCGCAGCGGCGTAGGCATGCAGGTCTATTTGTGATTCGTTGATATAGGTGATGCCGACGCCCCCGCCGGGACAAATGTGATGGATGACAATACCATCTTCGGCAAGCGCGTCGGCAAGATCGACGATCTTGCCCATCGCTTCAATTAACGGCGCGGCATCAGTAAGTTGCGAACCAATATGGCAGTCCACCCCGGCAATGGAAATTCCGGGAAGTGTGCTGGCGAGGCGGTACACCTGTCTGGCGCGATTGAAGGCAATGCCGAATTTGTTGTTCTTCAAGCCAGTTGAAATATACGGATGGGTCATGGCGTCCACGTCGGGATTCACCCGCAGGCTGACTGGCGCTCGCAATTTTAGTGCAACCGCCACTTCATTTAGCCTGATCAACTCCGCTTCAGACTCAACGTTAAAACACTTGATTCCCGCCCTTAAGGCAATGCCCATTTCATCGGCGGTCTTTCCAAGCCCGGAAAAAACCACCCTGTCGGCACGGCCGCCCGCAAGTAATACGCGTTGCAATTCGCCTGCGGAAACAATGTCAAATCCTGCGCCGAGTTTGGCCAGCACATTCAATACGGCCAGGTTGGAATTGGCCTTGACGGCAAAACAAATTGTATACCGCCGCGCCGTTGTCCCGCCCCCCCGCGCCTTCGCGACCGCGCCATCCAAGCGGTTGTAGGCTGACGTTATTGCTGCGCGCGAATAGATATATGTTGGCGTGCCGTGTAGTGCGGCAATGTCTGCCAAGGCAACATCTTCAAGGAATAGCCGACCACCTCGGCGGTCAACGCCAAAAATTTCCAACAGTGGTTTGCCATGTTCAGTCATGTCCGCACCTTTTCGACCTGCAACAAAGGTGCAGCCGAAGTCGCCGATGCCTCGGCCGCTCCTGGCAGCCGCAACGGACCCTTTTGTCCGCAAGCAGATATGGTTGTGATGAGCGCAAATGTGAGCAATGTGAGTACAATCGAACGAATCTTCATAGACAACCCCCCAAGTCAGCGGTGATGGTAACACGCCAAAACCGGTGCCCAGAAAGCAAAAAATGAATACACCAGAAGCAATGAACGAAAGTGATTTTCATGCGCGGGTAGACGCGGTGTTGGCTGAATTGGAAGATGCAATTGATGAGGTTGATGCCGATATTGATACTGAGGCGACAGCCGGAATCCTGACGTTGACGTTTGCGAACGCCACCAAAGTAATCATCAACCGGCAAACTGCAACCAGGGAACTCTGGGTTGCGGCAAAATCCGGCGGTTTTCATTTTCGATTTGATGGCGCCGCATGGCGGGATACACGCAGCAGTGAACAGCTGGATTTATTGTTGTCGCGCGTCATCTCAATGCAAAGCGAGTCTAGTGTTGTTATCACCCTTTCTTAATTATGAGAGAACGTCTTGAATGCGGAAAAAATGCATAGCAGAACTATGTTGAATTGTGCGCAAAAATCTCGTGCAAATCTTCACGGCGGAAACGCTTGCAAAAGGCAGCCCATTGATTTAGTATCGAATCAACACTAAAAAAACGTACGAAAAATATCGGCGGCTTTGGTATCGAGTCGATACTGAAATCTATCGGTGGCGTCTAGGACGGCCAGGAGGCAAAAAATAATGATGGGTAATGATAGATGTCTATTGCGCGCTAGTAACGTGATTTTGGACACATTGCCAACTTCCGCCAAATTCGCCGGCAGTGGATCGGCCGCATCAGCGCCGAAATTATTTTGCTTCCGCAAGATGCGCTACATAAAGGTTCCGGCAAATGGATAAACATCCGCTTGTATTGTTGGAGTTGGTTGAGCGCCTCGGCAACTTGATGCGCGCTGAGGCGCGCCGCGTCGGTGCAGACGAGCAACTTGCCCCCGTGCATGTTGAGGCATTGGTTTATCTGGCTGGCGCAAACCGCTATTCAAACACCCCGCAGGCGCTCGGCGAATATTTGGGACTGACCAAGGGCACCATTTCCCAAAGTCTGTTATTGCTGGATAGGCGCGGCCTGATTGAACGTTATCAAGACGACATTGACCGGCGGGTGGTCAGATTACGCCTGTCGTCCACTGGCGACCAGTTCTTATATGAGGCGCAGCCGCAATTGGCGTGGTTACACGCAACACGTGATATCAGTCCGAATCGAATTCGCAACGCGGTATCGGCCTTGCGCGAGGCGCTCACCACCTTTCAAGCAGACAACGAGGGTCCGCCGTTTGGCACCTGCCCAAGTTGCCGGCATTTTGAAAGGCTGTCGGCACGTGCCTACCGATGCGGATTAATGGGTGATCGACTTTCCGGACCCGAAACCCGCAAAATTTGTTGGTTATTTGAAATGAAGGGCGGCGTGATCGATGACGAGGAGCTGGAATAACATGGCACCAGCCAAAATCAGACACGGTGGCACAAGACGCGATTCCGCTAGAATCAGACCATGATCGGAATACTAATTGTTGCGCATGGAACTTTGGGTGAAAGTCTGATTCACTGCGCCTCCCACGTGATGGGCAAACGACCGCTTTATTTGCGCCAGCTTGGCGTGACTATTCACGACGATCCGGATGCGCTGTTGCCGCAGGGCCGAGACTTGATACGCTTCTTGGATCAAGGTGATGGGGTGCTGGTTTTGACAGACATATATGGTGCCACTCCGTCCAATATTGCCTGCAAACTGTTAATGCCTGGAAAAATTGAAGGCATTTCCGGCGTAAACCTGCCCATGTTGATTCGGGCGTTGACCTATCGCGACCAGCCGATGACCGAAATGATCACCAAGGCCATTGCCGGCAGTCATGAAGGAATCATTAATATGCCCGCCAACAACTGCCTGCCACCGGAAACCCCATGCTAAAACAGGAAATTGAAATTACCAATAAGCTCGGGTTGCACGCCCGCGCATCCGCAAAATTAACGCAAACGGCGGCCCAATTTCAAAGTGAAATCTTTGTCGCCAAAGCGGCCCGGCGCGTAAATGCCAAATCAATCATGGGTGTAATGATGCTGGCGGCTGGGATGGGAACCGTCATTGTGGTTGAAACCAGCGGCGCGGATGAAGCCGACGCCATGTCGACAATGCTGGCGCTGATTGCGGACAAATTTGGTGAGGGCGAGTGAAAGCCGGATATTCAGCCGGCCGGACTGCCAGCTTCGCGTTTGTGGATGAGGCGGGCCGCCGACAGCTGTCACTCTTGCCTGTACCATCCTCACTATTGAGTCTGCAATGAGTTTTACCATGCATGGTCTCGGTGTTTCAGGGGGCATTGCCATCGGCCATGCGCACTTGGTGACATCGGCGTCACTCGAGGTTGATCACTACTCCATCCCGGCAGAGTTTGTGGCCAAGGAAATTAAGCGTTTTGAACGCGCCGTACAGTCGGTCCGGGCGGAGCTAGACCAGTTGGAAAGCGATATCAAGGCAAGCCACCGTACCGACCCGGCGGTGGCGGGCAGCGTGGTGGGCACCGCAAATATTCATTCAAGCGATATTGCCGCGTTTGTGACGATCCACCGTTTGTTGTTGGAAGACCCGATGCTGGCCGAGGAGCCGTGCGTCATCATTGCGCGCGAAAAATGTAACGCGGAATGGGCGCTCAAGCTCCAGGTCGATGACTTGTTGGCGCAATTTTCGGAGGTGCAGGACGATTACCTGCGCGAACGGAAAACCGACGTACGGCAGGTCGCGGAGCGGGTTGTGGCCGCACTCAGCGGGCAGGGCGGAGCCGTCCCGGAAAAACTCCGCGCCAGGGCTGAAGACACAATCCTGGTTGCCCATGACTTGTCACCCGCCGACGTGATCCTGTTTAAAGACCATCGCGTGGCGGCATTTATCACTGATTTAGGCGGGCGCACCTCACATACCGCAATTTTGGCGCGTAGTTTGGGTATTCCGGCCATTGTTGCGTTGCACACCTCGCGCGAACTGATTGTTGAAGACGAGTTGATTATTGTCGACGGCGCGCAGGGCGTGGTGATAATTCAACCTGACGAAACGGTGCTTGCCGAATACCGGTTAAAACAAAATCAATGGAAGCTGGAGCGGCAAAAATTGGGCCGGTTAAAAACCGCCGTTGCTGCCACATTGGACAGCATTGAAATCCAGCTACATGCCAATATTGAATTGCCTAGTGATTTAAACGCGGTTAAACAGGCTGGCGCAACTGGCGTTGGGCTATTCAGAAGTGAGTTTCTGTTCATGAATCGTCGCGATACACCGACCGAGGATGAGCAATTTCAGGCTTACAAAACGGTGGCGGAGGGGTTAAAAGGCCAGCCGGTTGTGATCCGCACGCTGGATATTGGTGCGGATAAGACCTTGGACATTGACGATGGACCGAAAGGCCATTCCGCCCTGGGCTTACGAGCGATTCGCTATTGCCTAGCCGAACCCGCGTTGTTTAATACCCAATTGCGGGCAATTTTGCGGGCGTCGAAATTTGGCGACGTGCGCATTTTGATCCCGATGCTGGTTTCGGCATCGGAAATCAGGCAAACTCTCGCGGCAATTGACATTGCCAAGGCGCAGTTAACTGCCGAGGGCAAAAAATTCAACGATCAAATCATGGTTGGCGGCATGATCGAAATCCCCGCCGCGGCCATTGCATTGCCGATGTTTTTGAAAAATTTGGATTTCCTCTCCATCGGTACCAATGATTTGATTCAGTACACGTTAGCCATTGATCGTACCGACGACAATGTTGCGCATTTGTATGATCCCCTGCACCCGGCGGTACTGCAGCTGATTTCCGGTGTTATTCGGCAGGCCAATCAGGCGGGCGTGCCGGTCACAGTTTGTGGCGAAATGGCCGGAGATGTGGCATTAACCCGTTTGCTGCTGGGATTTGGATTGCGCGACTTTTCGATGCACCCGGCGAATTTGCTGAGCGTCAAGCAACGGGTGCTCATGTCAGATGTCACCAAGTCGGCCAATCTCGTTGCCAAGATCATGCGCTCAGATGATCCTGATGCCACTAGGGCCTTGCTGGACAAATTGAACGCTTAGAGATCATTAAGTGTCGGTATTTTTTCGAACCTCGTGACGATTGCCGGTTGGATTGGGTAATGGCGGGGCAATTGCAGTAACTCGTGAAAACCGAACCTTGTGATCCTCCACAAAATTGGAAATCAAAAATGCATATACAACGGCTAAATAGCCCTGCCGGATTGACGACTTTGGTGACCAGGGGGCTAGTCCTGTTGGCTATATTGATTTTGCCTGGCGGGTGCGCGCTTACCTCGATGTTTAAGCCAGACTTAATATTGAGCCATTTGGAATTGACCGATCGCTTAGCCGCCCGTTTTCCAATTGAACGAAATATTGCAGACTTGTTGCGGGTCAAATTGACCCGCCCGCGGGTGTCGATATCGCCGACAAACACAGCCAACGCTGAGTTGCGCCTAGCCATTGGGGTGGATCTGGAGGTTAATCTGCCACTTACCGCCAAAACTCTCTTTGGTCAGATGACCTTGTCCGGTACGCCGCGTTACGATGAGCCGACCGGCGCGATATTCTTGCAAAACGCCAAGGTGGAGCAGGTTCGTGTTGATAATATGCCCAACGCGTTGTCCGCGGCGCTTGCAAAATCAGCCAGCCAGCTTGCCGGCGAACATTTTGCGGAGAAGGCAATTTATACATTGAACAAATCTGAACGCATGCGATCTGGTCAACCAATTCGTGTTGCGAGAATTGAGTTGCGGCCGAATCAATTGGTGGTGGTGATGAAATAGGCGCATTCGGTGGCAAATTGTGTGACGGCCGCCGGGGGCAAACAATTGCTGTCAAAATTGCCGGCCACAAAGGCCGATGGCAGTTATGTTGGCAGCAGCAATGGCAGATTAATTTCTGTTACACATATTACTCATTTCACTTAGGTTTTGATGGACATTGCAATACTGCTCAAAGCATTCATTCTCGGCATTGTTGAGGGGCTGACAGAGTTTTTGCCGGTTTCATCCACCGGCCATTTGATTTTGGTCGGCGACTTGCTTGGTTTTAACGATGAAAAAGGCAAGGTGTTCGAAATCGTCATACAAGCCGGTGCCATCCTTGCTGTTTGCTGGGAGTATCGTACGCGTTTGATGAGCACGTTTTCCGGAATTACGCACGATCGTATCGCGCAACGATTCGCCACCAATTTGCTGATTGCTTTTCTACCATTGGCTGGATTGGCTTTTTTGTTTAGCAATCACATCAAGGGGATGTTGTTTCACGCCGTGCCTGTCGCCATGGCATTTATAGTCGGCGGTGTGGTGATTCTGATTGCCGAGCGTTGGTATCAGCGACGGACGGTAGATGTCACCAATCCGGTCATCGATAGTATTGATGAACTAACCTGGAAAGATGCGCTCAAGCTCGGCTTGGCGCAGTGTTTTGCGTTGATTCCCGGAACTTCGCGATCTGGAGCGACCATCATCGGCGGATTGTTTTTTGGCTTGTCGCGAAAATGCGCCACTGAGTTTTCGTTTTTTTTGGCCATTCCAACGCTGTTTGCGGCCACGATCTATTCGTTATGGAAGGCGCGCGATTTATTGTCGCTGTCAGATTGGCCAACTTTTTCCGTTGGCTTTGTTGCCGCGTTTCTGTCGGCCTTTGTTGTGATTCGCTGGCTTATTCGTTACGTATCCACGCACAACTTCGTCATATTCGCCTGGTACAGGATCGTTTTTGGATTGGCCGTGTTGGCAACCGCCTATACCGGTACGGTCTC
>JAYTBF010000037.1:0-2300 GCA_043737175.1 Burkholderiales bacterium | reverse complement strand
CCGCGCGGCATTTTGCCGCTTTGATGCCATAGCCGGCTAAAGGAAATCATGGAAGTCCTGAGTTCATTGCTGCAAGGATTCACGCTTGCGCTGACAGTACAAAATTTATTGTGGTGTTTTATTGGTGTGACCCTTGGCACGGCGGTGGGGGTATTGCCTGGTGTCGGCCCGGCGGTGACGGTGGCGTTATTGCTGCCGGTGACCAACAAGATTGACCCGTCTGGTGCGTTGATCATGTTTGCCGGCATTTACTATGGTGCCATGTATGGCGGCTCAACCACTTCCATTTTGCTGAATACACCGGGTGAGTCGGCCACGATTATTACCGCGATGGAAGGCAACAAGATGGCCAAGAAGGGTCGCGCCGGTGCGGCGCTGGCGACCTCGGCCATCGGCTCATTTGTGGCCGGCACACTCACCGTGGTGGCGTTGACGTTTGTGTCGCCACTGGTGGTGGACATGGCGATTAAATTTGGTCCGCCCGAATATTTTTCGTTGATGGTGCTGGCGTTTGTGACCGTGTCGGCCGTATTGGGCGAGTCACCGTTACGCGGCATGACCAGTTTATTCATTGGCCTGGCCATTGGTTTGGTTGGTATTGATTCCCAAACGGGGGCGGCACGATTTGCGTTTGGTGTGCCGCAATTGCTCGACGGCATCGAAGTGGTCACCGTTGCAGTTGGATTGTTCGCCGTCGGTGAAACGCTGTGGGTGGCATCAAAGGAGCCTGCGACCAACGAGAAGGTCATGAAAATGACCGGCTCATTATGGATGTCGCTTGACGACTGGAAACGCTCGTGGGGACCATGGTTGCGCGGCACGGCCATCGGTTTTCCGTTTGGCGCCATTCCGGCGGGTGGCGCGGAAATTCCAACGTTTCTTTCCTATGCAATGGAAAAAAAGTTGTCGAAAAATCCACAGGAGTTTGGCCACGGTGCTATTGAAGGTGTGGCGGGTCCAGAGGCCGCCAACAACGCATCGTCGACCGGCACCATGACGACACTGTTGGCGTTGGGATTGCCAACATCAGCAACGGCCGCCATTTTATTGGCCGCGTTTCAGCAATATGGACTACAGCCGGGACCGTTATTGTTTGTCAATTCCGCCGACTTGGTGTGGGCGCTGATTGCCTCGATGTACATTGGCAATGTGATGTTGCTGGTGCTCAATCTTCCCTTGGTTGGGCTGTGGGTCAAGTTATTGGAGATTCCACGTCACTTGTTATACGCCGGCATTTTAATTTTTGCGACACTGGGTGTATACGGCATGCGCCAATCTGCCTTTGATATTTTCTTGTTGTATACCATCGGCTTGGTTGGCTTCGTCATGCGCCGTTACGATTTTCCAACCGCACCGGTCATCATCGGTATGATTCTCGGCCCCCTGGCGGAGGCGCAATTGCGCCGCTCATTGTCCATCAGCCAAGGCGACTGGATGATTTTTTTACAAAAACCGCTGTCGGCTACATTGCTCTGCATCACCGCGTTGTTGATCGTCGGGCCGTGGGCTTGGAAAAAATGGAAGGCTGCTCTGGGCTAATCCAAGCGTCTGCAACAATTTCGCCATGTTTGCGATTAAACGTACATCGGAGTTTGACGATTGGTTTTTGGGCCTTCGTGATGGCGTGACGCGTGGTGTTTTGGCGGCGCGATTGCGCAAAGCTCAATTGGGTAATTTGGGAGATGTGAAGCCGATCGAATCAGGCGTATATGAAATGCGCGAAGATTTTGGTCCCGCTGGCGTATGTACTACATTAAACGCGGCAGACTATTGATTGTCATGCCGGGTGGTGGCGATAAGTCCACACAGGCAAAAGACATATCCAAGGCTGTCAAGTTGGCGGCTCGAATTGAGGAGTAAATAATGGCTAAAAAAATTCAACTGGCAGACCTGCCAGTTTTTGATGCGGCTGAATATCTCGGCAGCGAAGCAGCGGTTGCGGAGTATTTAACCGCGATGATTGAAGCGGGGGATCCTGCGATGCTGGCGGCGGCGTTGGGAGACATCGCCCGGTCGCGCGGAATGAGCGAGATTGCTAAGGCCTCGGGTCTTACCCGAGAGGCATTGTATAAAGCGCTGCGCCCAGACGCGCAGCCGCGCTTTGACACCGTCAACAGGGTTTGTGCGGCGCTCGGCGTTCGACTGGTCGCACAGGCCATCCCTCATTAAACAGATCGAATACGGCCAATATCGGACCTTCCCCATCGACCTCCAAAGGTCGTAGATTTCGCTTGCGTCACTAGGTTATTGTATATACAATAACCTAGTGACGCAAGCGAAATCTACGACCTTTGGAGGTC
>JAYTBF010000036.1:0-5780 GCA_043737175.1 Burkholderiales bacterium | reverse complement strand
TGGCCGTAACGTACGCGTGAATCAACCTAAGAAAGCACCAACGTATGTCAAAAAGTCTCATCATCGCCGAGAAGCCGTCTGTTGCCAACGATATTGCCAAGGCGCTCGGTGGCTTCACCAAACACGCAGAATATTTTGAGAGCGACGATTTTGTCCTCTCCTCCGCAGTCGGCCATTTGGTCGAGATTGCGATGCCAGAAGAAGAAGAAGTGAAACGCGGCAAATGGACCTTTGCCCATCTGCCAGCGATCCCATCCTATTTCGCACTACGCCCGATTGAAAAAACCGAATCGCGCCTGAAGGTTCTTCTCAAGCTGATCAAACGAAAAGACGTTTCCGAAATCATCAACGCTTGTGACGCGGGGCGTGAGGGCGAACTGATTTTTCGTTATATTGTTCAATACGCAAAGGCGAAACAATCAACCAAACGACTGTGGTTGCAGTCGATGACGCAGTCGGCCATTCGCGATGGATTTAAAGGCCTGTTGTCCGGCGAAGCAATGCGCGGATTGTCCGACGCCGCGGTTTGTCGTTCTGAGTCCGACTGGTTGGTTGGCATCAATGGCACCCGTGCCATGAGTGCATTTAACTCCAAGTCGGGTGGCTTTCAGCTCACCACTGTTGGGCGTGTGCAAACACCAACCTTGGCCATCATGGTCGAACGCGAAGAGCGCATCAAAGCCTTTAAGCCGCGCGACTATTGGGAAGTGCACGCCAATTTTTCCGCCAGCGGGGGCGATTATCCGGGTCGCTGGTTTGACGAAAACTTCAAAAAATCCGACGACGACGAACACCTCAAAGCCGAACGAATTTGGGACGAAAAAAAAGCTCGCTCATTGGTCACAAAATGTCTGGGTAAACCGGGCATTGTTGAGGAAGAGTCCAAGCCAACAACACAGGCTTCACCTTTGTTGTTTGATTTGACGTCACTGCAACGTGAAGCCAATTCGCGTTTCGGCTTTTCGGCGAAAACAACATTGGGCCTGGCGCAGGCCCTGTACGAAAAACACAAAGTTTTAACTTATCCGCGCACCGACGCGCGCGCGTTGCCTGAGGACTACATCCCAACAGTCAAACAGACTTTGGAAATGTTAAAAGAAGGTGAATACAATGTCGCCGCAAAAAAAGTGCTTGATAGCGGTTGGGTCAAGCCAAACAAACGAATTTTTGATAACACAAAAATTTCCGATCACTTTGCGATCATCCCAACGCTGCAAGCGCCGAAGTCGTTGAACGAAATTGAACAAAAACTGTATGATTTTGTGGTGAAACGTTTTTTAGCCGTGTTTTATCCATCGGCGGAATTTTTGCAAACCACCCGTATTACGCGGGTTGAAAACGAAGCCTTTAAGTCCGAGGGTAAGGTGTTGGTCAACGCCGGTTGGCTTGCAGTATATGGACGAGAAGCGGATGGTGACACCGCATCGACCAATCTTTCCGCGGTTAAGTCCGGAGAAAAAGTTAAAACAGAAACAGTTGACGTCAAAGCCACCACCACCAAGCCGCCTGCTCGCTATTCCGAGGCAACGCTGCTGTCAGCGATGGAAGGGGCCGGTAAGGCGATTGATGATGAAGAGTTGCGCGCCGCCATGAAAGAGAAGGGGCTCGGCACGCCTGCGACCCGCGCCGCGATCATTGAAGGGCTGTTGTACGAAAAGTACATTCACCGCGAAGGTCGTGAACTCATTCCCACCGCCAAAGCGGCGTCATTGATGATTGCCTTGCACGGCTTGGGCATACCCGAGTTGTATTCGCCTGAGCTAACGGCCGAATGGGAACAAAAGCTGGCACTGATGCAGCAGGGTAAGATGTCGCGCGAAACATTCATGGCCGAAATTGTCGATATGACCGAGCACATTGTCGGTCAGGCAAAAAATTTCGAGCACGATACCATTCCCGGTGATTTTGGCGCGCTCAACGTACCCTGCCCAAAATGCGGCGGTGAAATTCACGAAAATTACAAACGATTTCAATGTTTGAAATGTGAATTTGGTTTTTGGAAAATTTTGGCTGGCCGTCAACTCGAAGCCGCCGAAGCGGAAGTATTGATTGAGAAAAAAGACATCGGCCCGTTGGACGGATTCCGCAGCCGCCAAGGCCGCGCCTTTTCGGCCAATCTCATTCTGAATAAAGAATTTGCCATTGAATTCTCGTGGGGTGATGGTGCAAACGACGATGAGGTCGTTGATTTTACCGGCATGGAAGTTGTTGGGCCTTGTCCAAAGTGCGCGGCCAAAGTGTATGAAATGCCCAACGCGTATGCTTGTGAAAAAGCGGTGGGTGCCGGTCGAACCTGTGATTTCCGCTCGGGCCGGACCATTTTGAAACGCGCAATCGCCCGCGAAGAAATGGTCGAGCTGCTGGAAAAAGGCAAAACACCTTTGCTGGAAAAATTCATCAGCAAAAAAGGGCGGCCGTTTTCAGCTTTTCTGGTCAAACAACCAGATGGCAAAATCGGTTTTGAATTTGAAGAGCGCGATCCAAAAACCGCAAAGGGCAAAGCGGCCAAGGCAGCCAAGGATGCGGCCAGTGCACTGCGTGTGTTGGGTAACCACCCTGATGACGGCGCGCCGATCAGCATTTTTTCGGGACGATATGGCCCCTACGTAAAACACGGCGACACCAATGCAACCATCCAGGACAAGGACAAGGACAAGGTCGACTCCCTAACTTTAGAGGAGGCGTTGGAACTGTTGGCGGAAAAGGGCGGGTTTGCCAAACCTAAAAAGGCGGCAAAACCAGTCAAGCGCAAACCCGTCGCCAAAAAAGTCGATGAGGCAGATGAGGCCGACGATGTGGAAAAGACGGAAAAGCCCAAAAAGCCCGCGGTCAAGAAAACCGTGAAGGCAAAAGCCGCCGTTGTGAAACGTAAAGCGAAGTAAATAACGCCAAGGCACAGTCATGCGCTTATTTCGTTTTCTGAAAATCAGCACGGTCGTAGTCCGCTTCGGTCTCGACGAATTCCTGCCGGCCGGAATGGCCCGCTCGCTGATCAAGGGCGTCTTTTTTTGGCGAACTTTTGCCGAGCCACGTGCCGTGCGCTTGCGCTGTGCATTGGAATCGTTGGGGCCGATCTTTGTCAAATTTGGCCAGCTGCTTTCAACGCGACCAGATTTGGTTGCGGCGGATATCGCCGCTGAATTGGCGCGTTTGCAAGATCGGGTGCCGCCATTTGCCGAGGACGGCGTGTTGTTGATGCTCAGCCGCGCCTTTGATAAAAAATCAGGCGCAACCTGGCGCGATGTTTTCTCAAAATTTGACATGAAACCGGTCGCCTCTGCGTCCATCGCACAGGTGCATTTTGCAACGCTTGCCGCCGGCAAATTGGCCGGGCGCGAGGTTGCCGTAAAAATTTTGCGACCGGACATCCATGAGGTCATCGGCAAAGACATCGGACTTTTGTATGTGGTGGCAGACTTGATCGTGGCCGTTTATGACGACGGTGAGCGACTGCGACCCAGAGAAGTAATCGCAGAATTCGACAAGTCAATCCACGATGAGCTGGATTTGGTGCGCGAGGCTTCGAATGCTTCGACATTGCGCCGGAATTTTTCCGACGGTCAATTATTGTATGTGCCGGAAGTGTTTTTTGATTTCACCACCCGTGATGTGATGGTGATGGAAAAAATCGACGCAATTCAGGTGAATGATGTTGCGCAATTGGCGGCTCACAATATTGATCTCGCCAGGCTCGCGACGGACGGGGTGAAAATTTTCTTTACGCAGGTTTTCCGCGACGGGTTCTTTCACGCAGATATGCACCCGGGAAATATCTTTGTCGGCCGTAACGGTATTTATTCCGGTGTTGATTTTGGCATTATGGGAACGTTGTCGGACGAGGATAAAAATTATCTGGCACGCAATTTCGCGGCGTTTTTTGAGCGCGATTACAAGGCTGTAGCCGTCGCCCACATTGAGGCGGGCTGGGTGCCTCGAAACACGCGGGTAGACGAGTTTGAGGCGGCCATTCGCAGTGTATGCGAGCCAATCTTTGACAAACCGTTAAACGAAATTTATTTCGGTAATGTATTGTTGCGCTTGTTTGACGTGTCGCGGCGATTCAAGATGGAAATTCAGCCACAATTGGTTTTATTGCAAAAGACTTTGTTGCAGGTCGAAGGTCTGGGGCGCCAGCTTTATCCGCAACTCGACCTGCGACCGGTCGCCCAGCCCATTCTGAAACAATGGATGGATGAACAAATTGGCTTGCGGGGATTGGTGAAACAATTGCGCAAAGAGGGCCCGTTGTGGACGGCAACCTTGCCACAACTGCCGCGTTTGATTCATCGGGCCTTGGAAAACAACCCGTCGGAGCGTCTCGCCGCGATCGAGGCCGCCGTGGAGCGGGTCAATCGTACGCAGCAATGGCAGAGCGGCATATTGCTCAGCTTGGTGGCGTTGCTGACAATGATTGCCGGTGGTTATTTATATTTACTGTTGTTTTGGCAGGGCTAGCCTGCCAACACATCCGGAATTAGAATGACACCGCACGGACATCACGCTCACCAATCCTGCCCATCAACCCCTGACATCGCGCTAATAATCCCAACATGAATGCTCTGCTCCTCTTTGTTGTGCTGTATTTGCTTGGCACACTCGCCATTGGTATTTACGCTGGAACACGCGTTAAATCGAGTGCCGACTTTGTCCTGGCCGGCCGCAGTTTGCCACTCATCATGATTGTCACGACCACGTTTGCGACCTGGTTCGGCGCGGAAACCGTACTGGGAATCTCGGCAAAATTTGTGCAGGGCGGGCTAAATAACGTGGTTGAAGATCCCTTTGGCGCGGCTTTTTGCTTGATTTTTGTCGGTATGTTTTTTGCCGCCAAATTGTACAAGTTGACCTTGCTCACCATTGGCGACTATTTTCGTAAACGATATGGCAAAGGTGTCGAAATTCTTTGCTCGCTGGCAATTATTTTTTCGTATTTAGGTTGGGTTGCGGCGCAGATTACCGCTTTGGGTCTTGTGTTCAATGTTGTTTCAGGCGGGGCAATCAGTGTTGAAGCCGGCATGTTGATCGGCACACTTGCAGTGGTGATTTATGTTGTTGTTGGCGGAATGTTGGCCATTGCCTGGACAGACTTTATTCAAATGATTGTCTTGGTGGTCGGTTTGTCGATTATCGCCGTGATGGCGGGAAATCTTGCCGGTGGTCCGGACAAGGTTTATCAATTGGCGTCAACCAACGAATGGTTCAAATTTTTCCCGGAGCCAAAGCTGCATGATGTTGTCTTCTTTTTTGCCGCGGCCATTACCATGATGCTCGGATCGATTCCGCAGCAGGATATTTTCCAACGGGTGATGTCGGCCAGAGACGCACAAACGGCGTCGCGAGGGTCAATCATCGGCGGGGCATCTTATTTGGCGTTCGCTTTTGTGCCGATGTTTATTGTCGCGTGTGCGGTATTGATCATGCCAGAAGAAACCAAACAAATGCTTGCCGACGACCCACAACGCATTTTGCCGACATTGATCATGACGCATATGCCATTCTGGGCGCAGGTATTGTTCTTCGGTGCGTTATTGTCCGCCATCAAATCTTGCGCATCGGCAACGCTATTGGCGCCATCCACCAGTTTTGTGGAAAATATTTATAAGAATATGCGGCCCGGGTTGACCGACCGGCAGCGGTTACGGGCGTTTCGTATTGCCTTGGTCGCCTTTACCGTGGTCGTAGTGACCTATGCCATTGTGATGAAGGGTACGCCAATTTACGAAATGGTTTCGACTGCGTATCAAGTGACCCTGTGCGGCGCCTTTACACCGCTGGTTGCC
>JAYTBF010000035.1:0-5781 GCA_043737175.1 Burkholderiales bacterium | reverse complement strand
CCAAATGAGACCATTTTGTTACGCATTTGATGCGCGTCGATTCGTCGAACAATTGCTGGAAAAACACAAAGATACGCCATGACCAATGCCAAAATGCCTGAAATTTCCGCAGCTGAACTGGAGCTAAAGCGTCGTGGCCGCCGACGACTGATTGGTGCCGTGACGTTGGGTTTACTGGCTATTGTGATTCTGCCGATGGTGTTTGATTCGGTGCCCAAAACGGGTGTAACGGGGGCCAAGGCCGCCAAACAGGAAATCGCCATCAATATTCCGCCAAAGGATGGATTGCCTGCGGTGGTCGAACCGTCGATGCCGGCGGGAATGGTCGCGCCAGCGCCTGTACCATCACCAGCGGTCATTTCTCCCGAGGCTGCCAATGCAGCGAGCGGCGGCGCGGCCGTCGTCGAGCCGCCTAAAAAAGTCGAGTTGCCGGACCCAACCGTTGCGCGCAAGGTAGAAACCAAGGCGCCAGCCGCGCCCACGCCAGCCGTCAAAGTTGCGCCCAAGGTTGAGCCCAAGGCTGCCAGCAAGGCCGACCCAAAGGCCGAGCCGCTCAAGGAAGGTTTTGTGGTGCAAATTGGCGCGTACAAGGATGCCGAAAATGCCAAATCCATCGTGGCGCAAATGAAAGAAGCCAAACTGCCGGTATTCACCGATACGATTGCTGTCAAAACCGGCAATGTCACGCGCGTGCGGGTCGGACCCTACACGACCAAAACAAAAGCCGAAAGTGCCTTGGTGCAGGTCAAGCTGGCTGGTGGTGACGGTAAAGTTGTGGCGTTGAATTAACAACGCACTGTTAACGATTTTTCCAATTTCCGCGGGCAACCTATTTTATGAACGGTCTTGATTACGCCATTATTGTTTTGTTGTTGTTGTCCATCGGTGTCGGAGTCATCCGCGGTGCCATGCGTGAAGTGATGAATATTATTGGTTGGGTGTTGGCGTTTATTTTGGCGCATGCGTTTGCCACAGATTTGGCTCCGCACTTTGCCGAGTGGGTTGGCGAACCCGCTGCCAGAATAGTGCTGGCGTGGGCCACCATTTTTGCAGTCGTGGTGATTGTGGCGTCGCTGGTCGCCAGCCTGCTGTCCGAGGTGGTTAAAAAGCTGGGCTTGAGCACTCTTGATCGTGGCGTCGGTGCACTCATCGGTATGGCGCGAGGGTTACTTATATTGTTGGCGGTGACACTTGCGCTTGGCATGACCAAAGCGCCGCAATCGAGCCTGTGGAAAAACGCCACGTTGACGCCATGGTTGGAGGTGGCGGCCAAACATGCGCGCGCGGTACTGCCGATCACTATCGCGGAAAAAATTCGTTATCAGGCGACGAACTTGTCGACGCCGCAAACATTGAAATAGCAACGGGAAATTCAGGAAAAAATATGTGTGGCATTGTTGGAATAGTTTCGAAAAATCAAGTCAATCAAATGTTGTACGACGGATTAACCGTGCTACAACATCGCGGCCAGGATGCCGCTGGGATTGTCACCGCCGACGGCCGCACCTTTCATATGCACAAAGACAAGGGGCTGGTGCGGGACGTATTCCGCACCCGTGACATGCGGGGGCTGACCGGCACCATGGGCATCGGCCATTGCCGGTATCCGACGGCCGGTTCGGCCGCGAGCGCGGCTGAATCACAACCGTTTTACGTTAATTCGCCGTTTGGCGTGGTACTTGGACACAATGGCAATTTGGTCAATACCGCCGAATTGCAGACGGAGTTATTTCTGGCCGACCTGCGTCACGTCAATACCAATTCCGATTCGGAAGTATTGCTGAATGTGCTGGCACACGAGTTGGCACAAGCCGCGCGTGGGGTGCGCCTCGATGCGGGTGCCATTTTTGCCGCCGTGGCCGGGGTGCACCGGCGCGCAAAAGGTGCCTATGCAATCGTGGCGATGATCGCCGGTCACGGGTTGTTGGCGTTTCGTGATCCAAACGGTATTCGTCCGTTGGTCATTGGCAAACGTGAATCTGAAAGCGGCATCGAGTACATGGTTGCGTCCGAAAGTGTTGCCATCGATGTGTTGGGGTTTACGTTGATGCGCGACGTGGCACCGGGTGAAGCGGTGTTTATCGATCTGGCAGGCAATTTTTTTGCGCGTCAATGTGCGGAAAATCCGAGTCTGAACCCGTGTATTTTTGAATTCGTTTATTTGGCTCGGCCCGATTCGGTCATCGACGGCATATCGGTTTACGAAACACGTTCACGCATGGGTAAATCGCTCGCGGAAAAAATTCAGCGTGACATGCCGGGGATTGAAATAGATGTGGTGATCCCGATCCCGGACACTTCACGGCCAAGCGCGGTTGAGGTGGCACAGGTTCTCGGTGTCAAATACCGCGAAGGTTTTATTAAGAATCGCTACATTGGTCGCACCTTCATCATGCCCGGCCAAGACGAGCGTAAGAAATCGGTACGGCAAAAATTAAACGCAATGGCGGTCGAATTCAAGGATAAAAATGTTTTGTTGGTGGATGACTCGATTGTGCGCGGCACCACTTCCAAAGAGATTGTGCAAATGGCGCGCGACTGTGGCGCCAAAAAAGTGTACTTTGCGTCGGCTGCGCCACCGGTGCGTTTCCCGAACGTGTACGGAATTGATATGCCAACACGTGGCGAGTTGATTGCCACCGGCCGTGATGCAGCGCAGATTGCCGACGCCATTGGTGCCGACGCGGTTTTTTATCAGGAGTTGGCAGACTTGGTCAAGGATATTCGTCACTGTAATCCTGCCATCACGGTGTTTGATGCGTCATGTTTTGACGGCAAATATATTACCGGTGGTGTGTCTGCCGAATACTTGGCGGACATCGAAGCAACCCGGCATGATGGCGAAAGTGTTGGCAAGGCGGTTGACAGCGACGCCAATCAACTGGACCTTGGTCTTTCGACGGTGGACTGAAGACTCTTATGAACGATAAATGGAAATTTGATACTCTGGCTGTTCGTGCGGGTGGCTTGCAATCCAATTTTCAGGAACACTCTGAAGCGTTATTTCTGACCTCGAGTTTTACCTACAAGTCTGCTGCCGAGGCCGCGCGCAAATTTGCCAATGAAGAGCCGGGATTTTTATACTCGCGCTTCACCAACCCTACCGTCTCCATGTTTCAGGATCGTCTGGCCGCGCTCGAAGCCGCCGAGGCCTGCACCGCCACCGCCACTGGCATGGCCGCCATTGCCGCGACTATTTTTGGTTTGCTCAAGCAGGGTGATCACCTTGTGTCGTCACGCAGCGTGTTTGGCACCGTGGTGCCGCTGTTTGATCAAATTGCCGCCAAACTTGGCATCACCACCACCTGGGTGACGGGCGCCAATTGTCAAGAATGGCAAGCCGCGATTCAGCCTAATACCCGTTTGTTTTTTTGTGAGTCGCCATCCAATCCCTTGGCGGAAATAACCGACATTGCGGCGGTGGCGGCGATTGCAAAATCCGCCAATATTATTTTTGCTGTTGATAATTGTTTGTTGACGCCGGCATTACAACGGCCACTGACGTTGGGCGCGGATATTGTGATTCATTCCGCCACAAAATTTTTGGATGGGCAGGGCCGGGTACTGGCCGGTGCCGTGTGTGGATCCAAACAATTGATTGAACCGATTTATGGTTTTGTGCGTACCGCCGGCGCGGCACTGTCACCGTTTAATGCCTGGGTCTGTTTAAAAGGCATGGAGACATTACGACTTAGAGTTGAAGCGCAATCCAAACAAACACTAGAACTGGCGAGGCGTTTGGAGCAGAATGGCTTGGTGAAGCGCGTCCACTATGCCGGTTTAGATTCACACCCGCAACATAAACTTGCCATGCAACAAGCTGCCATGCAAGGTGCGGTATTGGCATTCGAAGTCGAAGGCGGGCGCGACGCTGCCTGGCGGGTGATTGACGGCTGCCAAATGATTTCTATCACGGCGAATCTGGGTGATACAAAAACCACCATTACCCATCCGGCCACCACCACCCACGCGCGGCTCACACAAGCAGAGCGTGATGCGGCTGGCATCAGCGACGGATTGGTGCGGGTGGCGGTGGGGTTGGAGGATGTGAGTGATATTGAGGCGGATTTATTTTTTGAGCGGACACTTTTGTAGATGAAGGTCACGACCAAAGTCATGCGATATTGCGTCGTCGGCGCAGTGGCATTCGGAATTGATTATGGTGTGACGCTTTTACTTGTTGAATTTACACCGTTGTTGGTGGCAAATTCGATTGGATTTCTGGTGGCTAATGTTGCAAATTTTCTAATGGCGCATTCATGGGTATTTCGACATGAATGGAATCTGGACAAAATGGTCGGCATCTATTTGTCCGTATTGTTGATTAGTGTCATTGGCCTGATATTGAACAATGCCGTTGTGTTTGCCATGGTTGGTTTGGCAGGGCTATCGTTGTTGTTTGGAAAGGTCGTCGCCACAGCGACAGTAATGGCGTGGAATTTTCTCGCGCGCCTATTGTTTGTTTATAAGAAGAAAGTGTCAGCATGAAAATTGCAATACTTATTCCCTGTTTTAACGAAGCCATTACCATCGGTAAGGTGGTTGCAGACTTTAAGGTGGCTATTCCTGAAGCAGAAATTCATGTTTTCGATAACCTCTCAACCGATGGAACGGGAGATATCGCATTGTCAGCAGGTGCGGTGGTTCATCTTGTGCCTGTACAAGGCAAGGGTGCCGTTGTGAGACAAATGTTTCGCGATGTCGAATGTGATATCGGAATAATGGTGGATGGTGATGATACCTATCCTGCTGCAATGGTTCGGGACATAATGCAGCCCGTTCTAACAGGACGCGCAGAAATGGTGGTCGGGACTAGGCTGCAAAAACACGATGACGCAAGTTTTCGACCCTTGCATGTTTTTGGCAACCAGCTGGTTCTGAGGTCCATCAACTTGTTGTTCGGATCAAAACTGTCCGATGTGCTGTCTGGTTATCGGGCATTTTCAAACAGGTTCATGAAAACCACGCCAGTGCTCTCAAAGGGTTTTGAAATCGAAACGGAAATAACGCTTTTTGCGCTTGAACACAATATGCCCATCGTTGAAGTTCCAGTCCCTTACGGTGTTCGGCCGGAAGGGAGTGAATCAAAATTACATACTTTCCGGGACGGCTATCGAGTGATAAAAGCAATCATGCGAATCTATAAAGATTACCGTCCACTATTATTTTTTGGTGCGATTGGCGGGGTGCTTTTAATCGCATCCGCTATATTGGGAGCCGTTATCGTTCAAGAATTTATTTTGCTCGGTAAAGCAGGGCCCGCGCGCGCGATACTGGCTGTTTCGTTGGGAATTGGCGGAATTTTATCGTTTGCAACTGGATTAATGCTTGATACAGTCAATCGGCGGGCCCGCGAATTAATGGTTCTGATCAGTGATCGTGTTGTATCGAAATCCGGTCAATTCAATCGATTTTAAGAAAAATGTTTACGACCCACTTGCGGGAATGGCGATATTGGTTGTTGCTTCCGCTCGCAATAGCGGCGATTGGCATTCTGCTCGATATCGCCATTCCAGGTCTATACATGGATGCGGTCAACCCTGACTATCTGGTGCCTAGAATCCTAGGGGAAAAGGCAATCATGCCGGCCTGGGTGCTTCCAGGAAACCTTATTGCGTCACAAATTCCCCTGCTACCTAGTTTGTATCATGGCTCTGGTATGGCATGGTTGGGCGCGCCATTTTATGCGGTGATGGGAATGGATATTTTCTCGCTGCGGTTGGTGCACGGTGGTTATGCGCTTGTTCTACTTGGTGTGTTGCTGTTGCTGCTGAAGAAAAT
>JAYTBF010000034.1:0-5783 GCA_043737175.1 Burkholderiales bacterium | reverse complement strand
CCACCACGGCCAAATGCTGTTCAAAGCACCATAAAGCCCCAAAGCCGCCGCCAGAAAACCCAGCGGGATCGACCCGGCATCGCCCATAAAAACGCGCGCTTTGGGGAAATTAAAAAACAAAAAACCGAGACATGCACCCGAAATGGCCGCACAGACTGTCGTCAGCGCGGCGCTGTCGATCTGCGGCGCCGCAGATTGGCCCGCAATCGCCAACGCGCCGAAGCCAATCACGCCCATGAAGCCGGCCAAACCGTTGGCGCCATCCATAAAGTTGTAAAGGTTGGTCATCCAAACGACCACAAGCACCAGAAAAACCATCCCCAGCGGATGCGCAATCCATGTCTGTTCTGAACCCATCGGGTTGCCGGTGGGATGAAAATTTTCGGCGAAAAAAACAACCAGCAACGCTGCTGCCATGTGGGCACAAAGGCGAAATTGCGGAGACAGGCTTGTTCGGTCATCCCGCGCTGACAGCGCCGCCAGCCCGGCCGCAAGCGTCATCGCCACATTCAAGGCCGTCCATTGGGGGCGGATAACCATGGCGCACACTGCCAGCAGAAATATGGCGGCAAACATCGCCATGCCCCCAATGCGTGGCACAGGCGTCACATGCATGGCATTGGGCTTATCCGTGGTATCCATGAATTGCCCGACGCCGGGAAATTTCAACAGGGCAACAATGCCAATTGTGGTGATCGCGCCAGCCAGGGCAAAGGCAAGAATCAGTTCCACGTTAATATTTAATTTTCGCTCTGGATGTCTCAAACAAAACAGGCACCTTGCGGTGCCTGTTTTACGCTGTTGCCGTCGGTTACGGCCCGACGGAGACGATTTGAATCGCGGTTTGCGCAGGCACGCTGCTGTCAACAATTTCGATGAAAGTTTGCCCTTGCATGCCTGTGGCAGGTGTAACCACCATACCTGTTGTGGCAGGTGTACCTGGGGCGCGCACAAAATACACCAGCGCTTCGCCGGCGGCGATGGTAATGGCGGTGCTATAGGTCACCCCGTCTTTGCTGACCAGCACAATGGTAGGCGATTTGCTCGTCAAGGTAAACGGTGCGCGGCCACCTGAAATGGTCGAGGATTTACTGCGGCCAAGCTCGGTGGCAAGTGATAGCGCAATAGGCGCTCCGGCATTCACCACAATCGGCGAGGTGGTTCCGCCACCCACTACGCAGGTGAACGGCGCAACACCGGTCAGGGTGATGGAGAGATCGGCGAAATTCACCCCGTTGGAAACCCGCACCAGGGTCGTGCCGCCGCCGCCCGGATCGGTTGGCCGGCGCGTCGCCGTAATAATCCCAGCGGAGAATTGAGCATCAATTCGCAGCGGCTCCAGCGCCGCCACACTTAATACGGGTGGTGTACCGGTATATCCGGACGGAATAGTTTGAGAAACAAATGATGAAAACGCCACTCCGCATCCCAGTCCGGTGAAAGATGCCGGGGTCAGGTTTGGAACCGGCAGAGTGATCGCTGCGCCTGCCGCGGGACGATCCAACGATCCGACGGAATTACCGATGACAAAGGTCGCGACCCGGCCGATTGCGTCCGTGACCGTAATGGTGTTGCCATTCGCGCCGATACTACAAGTAAAACCAGTCACGACAACCAGAATAGAGCCACCGTTTATCCCCAGTGTGGTGCCGTTTGCCGGCACAGGCACACTCGGCGGTGCTAAGGGTGATCCAGTAATCACCGCGAAATCCGGAATCGACTGGCGAACGGTATACGGCGGTGTACCACCGGTCACCAAATGGCTGGTCAGTGCTCCACTGACGCAGGAATCTTTAAAAGCGCCTGTCCATGCGAAGTTTTCGGGGATGATTTTTATTGCCGTTGGGTCAATAGTCTGACCCAAGGTCAACACATAACTGGTGTTCTGGCCGGACGTGACGTCCGTCGCCCGTAAGATCGAATATTGCGACGGAATGAGATTGGGCGCGCGAACGGTGACCACAGCGATACCAAAACTGTCTGTTGCAACCGTTTGCGTCGCAACCGTGGTGGCGCCCGATACGATTCCCAGACCCCCGCTGATCACATCAAATCGAATCGAGCGGCCGGCCAGTGCACTACCATTCTTTTGGGCGGTCACGCTAGCAACCGCATCACTTCCCGAACAGACGTTTGCGCCGCCGCAGGCGTTACCATTATTGGTGCTGGGCTTGATCACAATCGTGTTGAGCAAAACCGTGGACTTGACCGAGGCCGTCGCGGATGCGGTTTTTCCGGCCGAATCCCGCACGGTAATGGTTACCGCCGTGTCCGCGGCCGGATTGGTCGCAGTTGCCACAAAAGTCGTCCCGCTCGAAATCGTAACGTTGAGAGGCAAGACACTAGAATTGCTTGAAAATGCAGTGTATGGCCGTTGCCCGCCGCTGATGGTAAAAGTAACCGGGGTATCCGCGAACATGTCTGTGACACCTGGCAGGACCTGCAAATCTCCACCAACATCAGTTGGCGCCGCCGCTCCACCGCCACCACACGCCGTGATCAGCGCTGCAGTGATCACAGCGATCCCCGCGGAAAGTCCACGCTTGATCCAAAGACTATCAAGGCCAAAGTCGCTGGCGACCCTTGCTTTGCCAAAATTGCCGGTAAGAAGTTGATTAGCCACGGCGTTTCCCTCTTTTGTCATCGATTGACGAAGAAATTTTCGATTTTATTTCCACAACAGTCATTTCACGCTTCACTACGAAATTTCCTGTTTTAAAAACCGTAAATTTCTTCAAAATTATGAAGTTATCTCGCTTTATTAAAGCGCAACTTTCACTTAGTTGCAAGCGATTATGCGCTGTTTTTAGTGCCTTTTGGACGGCTCAAGGAAATTCTGAGCACTGTTGTCAACCCAAAACCTGAGATCATGGCAATTTCAGCCACTGTTTCGCCCCCCAGCCCTTTGCTGGTGCGGCCAATCTGGTTTCTGCGATCGGCCCAGGGATTGCCTTATTGCAGCGCACCAAATTGGGCGTTATGATACAACCTGCCGGATCAAAAGATGCCCTTCAGACCGTCGCGCGACCCCACCCCCGTCGCCCGCCACGCTGATTCCCTCAGGCCAAAAGCCGAATCTCCCGGTGCAGATTGTCAAACAATAGTCGCCCGCGTTTCGCGTTGTATTCGATCGGGTAAGATCAATTTTTGCTGTTTTACTGCATAAGCCCGCAGGTTGCCCGGCGGGCGGATTTTGAAACCTCAGCAGATTCGCCGTATTAGGGGAAATAATGTCTCAGTCAACAACACCATCATCGGTTATGCAACCCGAAGCACAGGGTCTTTATAGTCCGCAAAATGAGCACGATGCCTGCGGCGTCGGCTTTATTGCCAACATCAAAGGCAAAAAATCGCACGACCTGGTTGCGCAAGGGCTGAAGATTCTCGACAACCTCTCCCATCGTGGGGCCACAGGTTACGACCCACTGCTCGGCGATGGTGCCGGCATCCTCATTCAACTTCCCGACTTACATTTACGCCGCGCCTGCGGCAAACAAGGCATGACATTGCCGGCCATCGGCCATTACGGTGTCGGCATGGTGTTTTTACCGCAAGAGGCGGCGTCACGCATGGCGTGTGAACAGGAAATCGAGCGCGCCATTCAGGCTGAAGGGCAAATATTGCTCGGCTGGCGCGATGTACCGACCAATAACCACGGCCTGTCTGCAGCGACCATTTTGGTTGAGCCAATTATTCGCCAGGTTTTCGTGGCGCGTGGTGCCAGCGAAATGTCGCAGGATGATTTGGAGCGCAAGCTGTACATCATCCGTAAACGTTCCGGCCATGCGATTCAAGCGCTGAACCTACGGCACGGCAAGGAATACTATGTGCCGTCGTTTTCGACGCGCACCATTGTTTATAAAGGCATGCTGCTGGCGGATCAGGTCGGCAAGTACTACACCGACCTGCAAGACCCGTTGATGGTGACGTCACTGGCACTGGTGCACCAGCGTTTTTCGACCAACACGTTTCCAACCTGGGATTTGGCGCATCCGTTTCGGATGGTGGCGCACAACGGCGAGATCAACACCTTGCGCGGCAATGTCAATTGGATCCGCGCACGGCAGCACTCGATTGCCTCACCTGTCCTCAAAGAAGATTTGAAAAAAATCTGGCCGCTTATTTACGACGGTCAGTCTGATTCGGCGTCGTTCGATAATTGCCTTGAGATGTTGGTAATGGGCGGATATTCACTCGCCCACGCCATGACCATGATGATTCCGGAAGCGTGGAGTGGTCATCAATTGATGGATGAAAACCGCAAGGCGTTTTATGAATATCACGCCACGCTGATGGAAGCGTGGGACGGACCGGCGGCGATGGTGTTTACCGACGGTCGCCAAATTGGGGCGACACTGGATCGCAACGGCTTGCGTCCGGCGCGATTTGTTTTGACCGACGACGACATGGTGGTGCTCGCCTCGGAAGCAGGTGTACTCGATATTGCCGAAGAAAAAATTGTCAAAAAATGGCGCCTGCAGCCGGGGAAAATGTTTTTGGTCGATCTCGATCGCGGCATGATCATTGATGACAACGATTTAAAACACGAACTCGCCACCGCCAAACCCTACCTTGAATGGGTGGAACAGGCGCGTATTCGTCTGGACGACCTGCCCGAACCGGCACCGCCCGAACCGACCAAGGTGAGCCTGTTACATCGCCAACAGGCGTTTGGTTATACCCAGGAAGATTTAAAAATCATTCTGGCACCCATGGCGCAAAACGGCATTGAAGCAACCGGCTCGATGGGCAATGACTCACCGCTGGCGATCATGTCAAACAAGCCGCGTAATCTTTACCACTATTTCAAACAATTGTTTGCGCAGGTGACCAATCCGCCGATTGATCCGATTCGCGAAGAGCTGGTCATGTCGACCGCCATCACCATCGGTCCACGGCCGAATTTGCTCGACATCAACCACACCGATCCCGGTCGCTGGCTGGAAGTGCCGCAACCGGTTCTGACCACCGCCGATATGGAAAAAATTCGCCATATCGATTTGTTTACCGGCGGATATTTACGCAGCGACGAATTGGACATTACCTATCCCGCCTCTTGGGGCCCGGAAGGAATTGAAGCGGCGATGGCGAGTTTGTGCGCGCACGCCGAAGACTCATTACGTCTGGGTTTCAATCTTTTGATTGTGTCGGACCGCAAGGTGGACACCGGTCGTGTCGCCATTCCGGCGCTACTGGCGGTAGCAGGCATACATCAGCATTTGGTACGCAAAGGCAAACGCACGTCAACCGGCTTGGTGGTCGAAACTGGGTCAGCGCGCGAAACACACCATTTTGCGCTGCTCGGTGGTTTTGGTGCGGCAGCAGTCCACCCCTACCTCGCGTTGGAGACTCTGCACAATTTACAAGACTATCTTGGTGACTATGACCGCCAAGCGGCAGAAAAGAAATACATCAAAGCGATTTCCAAGGGCCTGCTCAAAGTCATGTCGAAGATGGGCATTTCCACCTATCAAAGTTATTGTGGTGCGCAGATTTTTGAAGCGGTTGGACTGTCGCCAAACTTCATCAATCAATATTTCACCGGCACCTCCTCCAATATTGCCGGCATCGGAATTTTTGAAATTGCCGAAGAGGCAATGCGTTTGCACCACCAAGCGTTTGGCAATGACCCAGTCTTGCGCACTCAGCTTGATGCCGGTGGCGAGTACGCCTATCGTACCCGCGGTGAAGACCATATGTGGACGCCGGATGCGATCGCAAAATTGCAGCATGCCACCCGCGCCAATTCGTACGACACCTATAAAGAATACGCTAACATCATC
>JAYTBF010000033.1:0-5784 GCA_043737175.1 Burkholderiales bacterium | reverse complement strand
AAATCGGCTCACCATTGTGACGCGTGCCGATCAATTCGCCTTTGCGCAGTTGATTAAAACTCGACCATTCGCGAGCAAAAACATCGTCAATGTGCAATTTATCTATCACTTCGTACATATGTAATTGTTCCGGGCCGCGCACAGTTGTGGGTTTGGGACCGTCGCTGACCCCCAAAAAAGCCAGAGTGTTACAAATCGCCTGGTAGCCAACATCAGGCGATTCAGGCGCATCGTGTTGCCCACATTCAAGGGTGATGGCATAACCACCTGTTGAGCGCATATATTCGGTGGTACCGATGCCATAACAAGAGTCGCTGTTTAAGGGGTTAACCGGGTGCCCGGTTTTATTGGCCTGTAGGCGGCGGCGGGCCACACCAAGGGCGTAGGTGCCGAGCCAGCCGTCCACAAACCGGTTCACGCCAAGATGCCGCGCCATGGCGCGCTCTTTGTAATAATGCCGAAACGGCTGCAGGGTGCCATTGTTGTCGACCGGGCCCAACATGGCAAACGCAGGATTGTTTGCGCGCGTCGAATGTAGGTCGAGCAACACATCGTGCTGCGCGAGCAATGGGCACAGCCAATTTGCAACATGATCTTCAAAATGAATCGGCTCGGCAACCGGTTGCAAATTTCGATTCAAGTTTCGATCGCCAATTCGATCACCCTTGGCATAGGCCAGCGGATTGGTCACCGGCACAAAAGTAACCTGCCCGGCAATAATATTGAGTCGCCCGGACTCAATATCATTTAGCACCCGCGTGATGGCCTGGGTGCCACAGGTTTCGTTGCCGTGCACCGCGCCGGTCACAATGAGGCGCACCTTTGTTTGCTGGCTGGGCAGGCCAGTGAATTGGATGGACTTAAAATGCATAAGATTTGTGATCCACTAAAATCGAAAAGAAAAATTGTTTTACGGCAGAAATGAAATCGATCTTGTGAGTCGAACCATGACCCGCTAAAGCCACATTTTAACAATTGTCGACGGTCATTACCGACCTGCATCATTCCCCTCGTTGCCACACCCCACTCCTCATGCCACAGCCTACACAAAACACCATCCAAATTGAAGCTGTTGCCGACTGCGTCAACTTTTGTCGCCTCGACAGCATTCATGGCACCCGCGTTGATTTACGTTATGGCAGTGCGCAAAATTTTGTCGGTCGCGATCTATACGGAGCCATTGATTGCGCGTGGTTACATCGTGATGCGGCCACGGCATTGTCCCTTGCAGTTGATTGGCTGCAAAAGCGACGACCGGACGTGAAAATTTTGATTCTGGATGCTTTACGACCACAACGCGTGCAGGAAACACTTTGGCAAGCGTTGGCCGGCACCGATTTACAAATGTATTTGGCCGATCCAGCGCGGGGTTCCATTCATTCATTTGGTATGGCCATTGACCTCACCCTCATCAATGCGAACGGCAGCGAACTCGATATGGGCACACCGTTTGACGATTTGACGGTCTACTCTCATCCTGCATTGGAGGAAAAATTTTTGGCCGAAGGGGTCTTGTCCAACCAGCACATTCAAAACAGACGATTACTGCGAGACGCCATGACCCATGCTGGATTTCATGGCATCAACACCGAATGGTGGCACTTTGATTGTGGCGACCGTTTGAAGGTGCGCGCCGACTATGCCAGGGTGCTTTAGCAACGTCCGGCTAAAGAAAATTACCGTGTGCCGACTACTGCCCGCTCTTGCCCGCGATCGAACCCGCTGTCGATGCAGATTTGGCGATCCAATTCAACAACTCATCCAAGATTGCCCTGCCACCGGCACGCACCGCGTCTTCATGATTAAGAATAGCCACCACCACATGCTGTTGCCCGTTTATGTCCGGGATATAACCGGCAACCGCCACAACGTCGCGTAGTCCGCCGGTTTTGATCCGGCCGAACTCGGCTACAGCACTCGCCTTCAGTCGATTCCGCATTGAACCATCGACGCCCACAATCGGTAAACTGGAAATAAATTCAGGCGCCCACTTGCTGCGATAGGCCGCCTGCAACACAGCGACCAACTGCGCCGGTTTGATGCGTGCGATGCGCGACAAACCCGAGCCGTTATCGAGCACCAGCTGCGCATCGTCGATACCGTGTTGGTTGAGCCAGGCGCGAATTTCACCCTCGGCTTTTTTGAGCGTCGGCATGTTCATTTCAACCGACGTTTCCGGTGCAAATTTGGACAAGGTACCCAAGGTTAAAAAAATGGTTCGGGTAATGGTGTTGTCGGACCCCTTGTTAATATTTCGGGTCACCTCAGCCAATGGCCGCGCACGATGCTCTGCCAATACACGTGTGAATCCCGGTTGGGCGGTGTCGCCAGTCAAAACGGATTCAACTTCACGCACCGTCCCCCTAAATTTGCCGCCCAAGCCGTGCCACAACGACCGAAACAATCGATCCGCATAATCGGCGCGATCAAGTACGCTGATATGGACGGTCTGCGCACAGTTTTTCGGAAACTGCCCGTTTAAATACACGCGAATTTCGCCATTCTCAGCCTTAACAGTAGTGGGAATCTGCCAGCCCTCTTCCCATTTGTCACAGGCACGATCCACCAGAGTCATGTTGGCAACAATTGTGACGCGATCCAATGGCGGCGTTTGCCGAATTTGAAAGCCCATTTCAGTGGCGTCAATATCAAACTGCAATAAATTGGTATTGATCAAAAGCGCGTCCGGAATCACGTTGTAGCGAAACTCCGGGGATTCATCAAATGGCGGCAAACCAACGTCGATGCGCCCCGGCTGAAAAAAACCACGATCAACAAAAAAGTCCCCGTTAATTTCGGAAATTCCCTGATGACGTAATTTCTGCAGCAAACGATTCATGTCTTCCCAGCTGAAATCAGCATTGGCGAAACCACGCAAAATCAGATCGCCTTTCAGAACTCCGGCCTCAATCGGCGCTGCGGTCAAGATTTCTGTACGACCACGATAGGCCGGACCCAGACGGTCAAGGCCAACAATTGCAGTCAATACTTTTAACGTCGATGCCGGTTGGAATGCTTTATCCGCGCCGTGTGCCAATACCGTTTTGCCATCCGCCAACCGCACCACCATCACGCCGAGCGCATCAATCGGCAATTGCCGATCAACCATCATTTTGTTGATCTCGGCCGGCAATTGCGCTCTGCTCGGGGCGCTCCAACCCGCGCCAAACATAGCGGCCGCCAAAGTAAAAACAACAATTAACTTTTGCATGACATCAGCCGGTTTTCCATGGTGCGCCCATAACTAATTTGTTGTTTTTATGTAACAATCAGAAATCAATAATCTATTGGTAGTATATTGGTATTAGCCGTCAATGTCAGCGAACTGCGTTGTGATTTGGCGTATTGAAGTGACCTTTTCCGATTGACAAAACGTCCGCGCGAAGCCAGTCCCGCCTTCGCCCCGTCAAACTAACGTATTCACCATTCACTATCAGGAGAGCCCAGTGAAACTAACAAAAATTGCCCAGGTGATTTCATTGATCTGCATCGCAGGTCCTGCATTCGCGCAGACGCCTGTTCCAGCCGCCGCAGTGAAACCGCCCGTAAAAGCGGAAAAAATTGAAGTGACCGGATCGAGCATCAAACGTGTGAACGATGAAGGGGCGCTTCCTCTACAAATCATCACCAGAGAGGAAATTGAGCAGACTGGCCTGAGCAGCGTTGACCAGATTGTCGACATGCTCTCAGCGAACGTGGCGTCAAATACCAATCAGATCACCAATAACGCTGTGTTCGGTAGCGACGGCGACAAAACCCTCGGTGGCGCAAACTTCGCCAACCTGCGTGGCCTTGGCCCCACCGGCACTCTGGTTCTACTGAATGGCCGCCGCGTGTCCACACACGGAATGAGCGGTGGCTCGGTGGACTTGAACGCCATTCCCATGGATGCCATTGAGCGGGTTGAGGTCCTAAAAGATGGCGCGTCCGCACTCTACGGGACGGATGCCATCGGCGGTGTGATCAATTTCATCACTCGCAAGAGCTATGAAGGGGCAACGGTACGTTTCAACTACAGCAGGCCAAGCGCTTCTGATGCTGGCTCGCGGACCCGCTTTTCTGCGACGGGTGGTATCGGCAAACTGGAACGCGACGGCTGGAACCTGATGGCTAGTCTTACAATGGACGACAACAAGATCCTGCGTGGGCCAGATCGCCCATGGGCGACCGGCTTCCAGCCGGATCGTTTTCTGACCCCTGACTCCACCAGTTCCATGCACGCCAACATTATTGCCTCCGCTGGCACGGCGTTGACTACGGCAGGCACGGTTGTGGGCCCGACTGACCCCACTCGCTACACCAACCTGAATCTACTCGCCATCCAGGGACGTTGCCAGGAGATTGCCGGACAGGTACCACTCGCGCCCAACATCACAACGTGGAACTTGTTCGGCTACACACAAGCCAATTCACGCTATCGGTGCACCCGCGATTACGGTCGCAATTACATGCTGACAGCACCCCAGGAGGCGGTAAACGGTCTGCTGCGGGGCACACTTAATATCAGCGGCACTGACCGCCTTGCCATTGAGGTTGTCACCTCTCGCGTAACGAACAGGGGCGAATATTCACCAGTGCAGATCAGCTCAAGTGGCAATGCGGTGATGAACCTGCGGCCGGACAGCCCGTACTATCTGAACATGCAGGCGTTGGTCGGTGCCACACAGTTCAACCCGACTCTGCCCGTCGCCTACCGTGTCAACATGCTCAACGACCTGGGTTTCCGCATTAGGGAAAACGAAACCACCAACCTTCGTGTTCAAGGCATCCTGGATGGGGTAATTGGGAAATACGACTACACGGCTGGCCTCGGCTATGGCAACTCCAAGAGCACGGCCACTTTGATCAATGGTTTCCCGAACACCCGGAGGTGGGTTGATCTGCTGGCCTCTGGTCGCTACAACCCGTTCATCATGCCAGGCCAGACGCAAACACCGGATGTCATCGCCGCATTTGAGGCCATGCAAATGCGTGGCAAGATTTATGATGGCAAAACCGATGTTGTCCAGGCGGATGCGACTATCAGTGGCTCACTTGGCCAGTTCATGGCTGGCGATGTGTTATTCGCAGCCGGCCTGAACGCTCGCCGGGAAGGTTATGAGTTCTCTGGCGCGACGGGTTTCAACTGCGTTGATTCCGCGAGCGCGGCCACCTTGGCAGCCAACAATAACGCAACCCTGACCTTCGGCTGCCCAGGTAACTCCTCGTCACCCAAACTCTCGCGCGACATCAAAGCAGTGTTCGGTGAGCTTGTGGTCACGCCTTTCAAGAGTTTTGAAGTCACGATGCAGGTGCGCTACGATGATTATGAAAAGATCGGTAGCACAACGAATCCAAAAATTGCAATGCGCTGGCAACCGCTAGAAGATTTGGTGATCCGCGCATCGGCTAATACCGGTTTCAGGGTGCCAACGGTGCAGCAGATCAACCAAGGCGTGGTTGAGTCGCAGCTCACGGGACAGTTCCGCGACCCAGTGCTTTGCGCCGACATCAATAACCCGACCAACGCCTCACAATGCGCCAGACTCAGCACGCCGTTCCGCGCGGGCGGAAACCCAAATCTGACCCCTGAGCAATCGGAGCAGTCCAGTGTGGGTTTCGTGTTCGCACCGGCCAAGAATTTCCAAGTGTTTGCGGATTACTGGCAGGTTGAATTGACGGATCGCATCCGTGCGTTGAGCGTTTCTGAGATGATCTCGAATTACAATCTCTTCAGTGCGAATTTCGTGCGCGATCCTTCTACGAACATCGTTCAGTACATTCAAGCTGGATTTATGAATGCTG
>JAYTBF010000032.1:0-2312 GCA_043737175.1 Burkholderiales bacterium | reverse complement strand
GCGCCTTTTTCCGACAGCCCTTTAATGCTCTTGAGGCCCAGCCGGATGGTGATTTGTTTGTCTGCAACCAGCGTACTCAACCAATCACTTTGCATCACATCAACCGGCAGGATGACAACACCATGACGCTTGGCGTCATAAACAATTTGTGCCGGTGCATAAAAACCCAGCGGCTGACTATTCAAAAGACCGGCGGCAAATGCCGCCGGATGATGGCGTTTTAACCACGCCGACACATACACCAGCAGGGCAAAACTGGCTGCATGGCTTTCCGGGAAACCATATTCACCAAAGCCTTTCACCATCTCAAATATCTGCGCCGCATAACTTTCTGTGTAACCACGCTCAAGCATGCC
Organism: Burkholderiales bacterium; assembly: GCA_043737175.1. Lineage (GTDB taxonomy): Bacteria > Pseudomonadota > Gammaproteobacteria > Burkholderiales > Usitatibacteraceae > UKL13-2. The sequence continues at coordinate 1,956 of JAYTBF010000032.1, read as the reverse complement.
GCTGATTAATTTTTCTTTAAACGGCTCAAGGCCGCCTTTACGTTTCCATGCGGCCATGGCGCGCCGCAGCCGGTCGGCGTCACCCGGCGTAAACCCCGCCGCCACCATGGCGATTTGCATCACCTGCTCCTGAAATATCGCCACACCCAGTGTGCGTTTTAAGACCGCTTCAATTTGTGGCGACGGATAAGTAACTGGCTCTTTGCCCGAACGACGATTCAGGTACGGGTGCACCATGCCGCCTTTAATGGGGCCGGGCCGGACAATGGCGACCTGCACCACCAGGTCATAAAATTCGCGCGGTTTTAAGGTTGGCAAACGCGCCATTTGTGCGCGACTTTCGACCTGAAACAATCCCACGGTGTCGGCCACACACAACATGTCATAGACTTCGGGATCCTCGGCGGGAATGTCCTGCATACGCAAATGGCTGCCGTGGAAATCGTTGATGAGATCGATGGATTTGCGAATGCAAGTCAAGATGCCCAACGCCAATACGTCTACTTTTAACAGTCCCAATGCATCGAGATCGTATTTGTCCCATTGAATAATGGTGCGGCCATCCATCCGTGCGGGTTCAACCGGTACCAGCCGGGTCAATTTGCGATTGTCGAGCACAAAACCGCCACAGTGTTGGGATTGGTGACGTGGAAAATTACGGATGTCTTCGACCATTTCCACCAGCAATTTGACCTTGTCATTGTTGGCGTCAAAACCGGCTTGTTTGAGTCGCTCCGCGGCGATGCCGGTGTCAAAACGCAAGGTCATGGCCGCGGACAATTTGTCGGTTTGATCGAGTGAAAATCCCAACGCTTTGCCGACGTCACGCATCGCCCCCTTGGTGTGATAAGTCGCCACCGTGGCAGTGAGTGCCGCTCGGTCACGGCCATATTTGCTGAACAGATATTGCATCACCTCTTCACGTCGTTCGTGCTCAAAATCAACGTCGATGTCAGGCGGCTCATTGCGTTCTTTGGAAATAAACCGTTCAAACAATACCGCCATCCGATCCGGATCCACCTCGGTGATGCCAAGGCAATAACAGACCGCTGAATTAGCCGCCGAACCGCGCCCCTGACACAAAATATGTCGCTCACGGGCAAATTTGACGATGTCGTAAACCGTCAAAAAATACGGCTCATAGCCCATCTCATTGATGAGGGATAGTTCATGCTCAATAATGGCGCGCACCTTGGCGGACAGCCCGTTTGGATATCGCAGTTGCACACCTTCATAAGTTAGTTGCCGCAAATAGTCGGCGGGGGTGAGTCCGTTTGGGACAATTTCATCCGGATATTGGTATTTGATTTCATCCAATGAAAACGTGCAGCTTCGCACCACCGTCAGCGTTTCGAGCAAATACTCGGGGGGATAAATTTTCCCCAAACGACCCATTGAACGTAGATAACGCTCGCCATTGGCATACAGGGCCGAGCCACATTCTGCGACCGGTTTACTGATTCGAATGGCGGTCAACACATTCTGCAAACGGCGACGTTTTCGTAAATGCATATGCACATCACCCGCCGCCAATAATTTGAGGCCGTGGATGAGGCCGCACTGTTTGAGTTGGTTAAGCCAATGTAAATCATCGCAGCCACGCAATAATTCAACCGCGATCCAGCAACGGTTCATAAAATGCGCGGCCAACCAACTGGCTTGTTGATGGTGTTGGTGGGTGTCGGCATGCGGGCACCAGATTAATACACAGTCGTTTATGGCCGAAGGTAGATCATCGCGACACAACAAATATTTGCCTTTTTCGGCGCGGCCACGGGCGAGGGTGATCAATTCACACAAATTGCCGTAGCCATTTAAATTTTGTGCGATCACGATTATTTTTAAACCGTCATCGAGTGTGAATTCACTGCCGATTAAAAGTTTTAACCCCAGTGTTTTGGCTTCACAATGCGCCCGTACCACTGCGGCGACACTACATTCATCGGTGATGGCGAG
>JAYTBF010000031.1:0-13298 GCA_043737175.1 Burkholderiales bacterium | reverse complement strand
ATCCGCCGCTACTGAAAACACCGTTTTGGGTTGTTGGTTAATGCGATTGTTGGGACCTTCAATCGAACTCAGTTTTGATCGATTCAGTGTGAGTGAAGGCCGCACTTCAATATTAGGAAGATTTTTGTCGAGAGCAAGCAAGCGGTAGCGGCCCTGGGCCTCGACACCCACCATAAACGCCGAACCGAGGTTGACAGGTTGTTCAATCCACCTGCCCAGAAAATCCTGCGAGACCAGCGGCAAAATGATATCGGCGATGTGGCGACGGTAAATTGTGACGCCGTGGTTTTGTTGCTCGGGTAGTTTTGACTCAAAACTGGCATCGACATTCCACGACGACTCCGGCTTGAGGCCGGGGTTTCCCTGAAAATTGGGCGACGTGGCGGTATTGTCATTGGTCACCCAGCGGCGCGGGATCAGTTCGCGGGGGGTGGGTGGTTTATAGGACTTTCCCATCGACAGCTTGAACTGCTGATTTTCGCTGCCCGGTATTTTCCACAATAGTTGCGTGGTGGGGCTGAGCTGCGCCGTGGATTGCACGACCTGCGCCCCGTTGGTGGTACTCACGGTATCTGTTTTTAAATGCTCCCATCGCACGCCGAGGTAGCCGGAAAGCTGCTTTGAGACTTTCCATTCATCCTGAATATAAAACGACAGCCGGGTTATTTTTGCCTCATATCCTTCATCCAAATTATCTGCGGTCGGCGTGATAAAAACCGTCTCACGCTGGATGCGGTTTTCGTCGCGTGTGGTCAACTGAACGCTCCAGCCACTGGCGAAGGTATGTTTGTCTCCCAATTGGGTTGAAACTCTGCCTGTCGACGTGATGGCGCTATCGCGCAGTTCTGAATGGATTGTTCTATCCAACAGCCTGCGCTGGTCGTTTGCAAACCCATCCAATCGCGCATTTGACCGCACATCAAGAGTATTGACCACCAACTTTATTTCCCATTGCGCGCCATCGCGTGAGGTGTGGTTGGCGCCAACAGTGGCGCGCAGGTCATTGGTCACCAGATCGACATATGAATTTGTTTGTGGATACAACGGCGGAATGCCAAATAATATTTGCCTGGCTTCAAACGCCACAAAATCGCGGCGCTGGTGTTGGGCAAGCGCGTCGAACTGGAATTTGGTTTGTGCGGACAAATCAAAGGAGGCCTTTGGTGCCAGCGCAAAAGTCTGTAATTTGTTGCGGGCATTGACCCGGCTTAGTCTGGCAAACACCGGCGTGTTGTTTTGTTTTTCCTCAGTCAGATCCGTCCAGTGGTTGGTGGTGTCGGCAAAATCGGTCGAGGCGGTAATCGCGACTGCCAGTTGCTCGCGACGGGCCGAAATCTGGCCGGATGCACCACCGGAGACACGGCCATCGGCGGTGCGGGCGTTGACGCGCAATTCGCGGGCATCTTTTTGCGCCGCCGTCGGTTTGCGTAAAATTATGTTGATCACACCACCAATCGCCTGGCTGGTGGTATCGGCGCGTGGCGATCGAATCACCTCGATGCGCTCGACCTGGGCGGGGGATAACGTATCGAGCACGAACCCCTGCGGCGCAGGGTCGCCGTTGATCATGATCTGGGTATAACCCGTCCCCAGGCCGCGTATCCGCACCTCGGCACTTTGCCCTGGTGCGGTAACGACCGACACGCCCAATACCCGCGACAGTGCGCCCGCAAGTGTGGTGTCACCAAATTTCAGCAGATCCTGACGGGTCACAACCAGTCTGGAGTCGGTGCTGTCGAGGCGATCCTGATCGGCCGAACTCTTGACTTCAATTTGGTCGGCCTTAACAACCGGCTGGTCGACTTTAACGACCGGCGTTTTTGGCTTTTCGGTGTCCTTCTGCTCACTGCCTGATGAAGGACCGGCAAAAAGTCCGGCAAGGGCTAACAACAACATTAGTGGGGGCGCGCCGCGTTGGTATTTGGGGACCATGATGTTGAGGATGGTTGGGTTGGATGAAGGATTTTGAATGCGCGGTTTTTGCATTCCCCGGCACGTTCACCTATCGTCCGGGAGAAGGCCAACGAAAATTTGCTGGCCGCACAATATTGCACGGCTCGCTACGCGTTGCAACTGTTAAATTTGCATGTAGGCAGGTAATGATGGGTGATTGACCGGTCACATGTCCCGGCGGGTGGCGCGGATCTTAAATGTCTACGGCAACCGGAGTTGGTTTGCGCCTACCCGCCGATGGAAAATTACATGGCAGATGAAGGTTTGGCGGCAGCGGCCGAATAGGCCGCTTGAAACGATAAGTTTGGTGGCGGTGAATTATCCGCTGGTACGGATGGTTTCAAGTATTTCGTCACCGTATTTGTCAGTCTCTCCTGTTGAAACCCAGCCGAGGTGACGATAAAAGCCATGTGAGCGGCTGGCAGGGTCGGCGGAACAGCCGAGAAATAGGCGGTTTTGTCCGGATGCAACGAGTTGCTGAATCATGCGCTCCAGCAGCACACGGCCCACACCGCGATTTTCAAACTCAGGCAGGAGAGCGAGCACCACAATTTCGCCGGTTGCTGGTGCACCAAAACAGTAGCCAATCAAGGTACCGTCGACCGTACAAATATGTCCGGGTAACGCGCCCGAGCGAATGTCATTCGCCCACGATTCTGCGGTAATGCCAAGGCTGCGAAGGCGCGCTGCCGAGACGGCGTTTTCGCGTGTTTTGCCGCGCAGCACAATACACGCTGCGGCGTCGTCGGGTTGCGCCCGTCGATAGACCAAATTCATTTTGGTCAACCTAGTGGGGAGCAGGCAGACGACCCTTTTGAAGTCATCGCACCAACTTCAAATCCCAATCTTGCACGATCGGGCCGTACTGGCCTTTGGTTTGTGCGTTCGGCATGATGGTGTGTTTTGCGGTGAGTTGCGCGGCATCTTTAAATCCAAGTTGGGTCTCGTAATGCATGCCAGGAACATCCGTGCCAGCATAAAGAACCAGTCCTTGTTTTTTCTTGTAAGGGCCGGAGCGTGAATGTGTGCAGTTTAACGAGACGGCGTCGGGTGCGGTTAAAAAGGTCAGTGAAAAGGCGTGTTTCTTTTTCGCCAAATCAACATTGACGATGCCGGTTGGTTTTACGTGCAATACAATCGGCGCGGGCAATTTGCACTCCCAGCTATTGAATTGGCCGCCGGAATCGGCGAATTTTTCCTTGTGCGAAGATTCGTAGTGCGTAAGGGTGATGGTCGCTGCCGGTGGTTCATCGGCAAGATAGTCGGCCGTAGCAGTGCTGCCATCCTTTTCAGTGAGCGGCAAATTGACTTTGATGGTCGCACTGTAATTTACCTTTGGTGAAATTTCGCTGGCCGACACATTGATGGTGCCGACATACGCGCCCAGATTTTTTTTCGGCTGCGCCCATATGGCACCGGAGGCGAGGACGATAACCGTAAGGGTGACGACATGGGTGGTCAATCGTCGCGGCAAACGGCCGCAAAAACTATTGGTGTGGATGGGCGGATGCATGGATGGCTCCAATTCAAAGTTGTATGACAGACGATGGTAAAAGCCAATCGGCAACGCAGGCGAGGCGTTTCAGCGACAAATGGCTGAAACGCCGCGCGAATTGGTGCTTCTACCTGCCGAACAATCCCTTCAGCAAATCTTTTGGTGTGATTTTCTTTTCTTCTTTGGGCTGATTTTTTTGTTCATCGGCTTTGTCACCGTCGCCGCCATCGCCAAAGCCACCGAGCATGGAGTTAAACGTGGATTTGACCCGCACCTTGGTTTGCCAGTCCGGCTCCCAGGCAATTTTGGGGTCGGTCGGCCGTGGTGGGTGGGCAAAAAACGCTTCCGAGCCATAAGCAATCATGCGCATCATGCCACCACCTTCTTCGCCAAAAATCCCCTTTGGCACCGCGCAACTGGTGGTGGTGGTCGGCAGGATGACTTTTTCTTTTACCCATTTGTCGATGTTGTTATTGGACTGGTAGTCCATCAAACCAAAGCCCATGTCGACCAATTCGCTCGATGTCCAAATGATCATTTCACCGCCTTCGTTATTACCCCTGCCACCATCGCCTTTGCCACCCATGGCGGAAATGAAATAGCCGCGGGCATGGGGGATTTCTTGCCAGCTCAATAACACACTGCCACCTTTTTTAGTTTGGCTCAGTGCGATGGCGGGCATCAGATCTTGCGGCGCGCCGAGGCTGACCTTAAAGGACTCCGGAATACCGTTGCCGGTAAAAGTGTGTTGGCCGATCAGCGATGCGCTGTCCGGCACCTTGCGGTCATCTTCTTTGTTCGGCCAGGACGGATGGCCGGGCTGGGCACGCGCACCGCGTGTGGTGCTGCCACGCGACACAAAAAACTTGCCGTAATCTTCAATCGACGCTTTGGCGACATCAAGTGTGCGCGGCTGGCCGGGACGGATCGTTTCCCCACAGCCCCAGTAGACGGAAATTTTGCCCTTTGGTTTTTCGTATTCCGGGCTGATCGGATTTTCATCAACCGCAGTTGGTGGCACCGGCTTGTCCGGCACTGGAGCGAGTAGTTTGAGCGACTCACCAAGATTCATCACCGGCGGAATGCCTTGTGTGGCTTCGGTAAGGGCGCGATTTTTATTGGTGTAAACCGAGACGTCGACATATTTGCCGCTGCCAAAACCCATTGCATGAGTATTGCCAAAGGAATTACCACGGTCACTGACACCACCCATCGCGCCCCTGGCCATGCCGCCGAGGGCACCAAACAAGCCGCCGGATTGGCCACCCTTGGCGGCACCCGCCATCATATTGCCACCCGGCATGTCACTGCCACCGGTCGCGACGTCGATATAGGCCAGTGCAATCGGTGGCTTGACCACCTGCACCGGACCTTTGGTTTGGGCGCTCACCAGCATCGGTGCGGCGAGAGCGCCACAGGCAACCAGCGTATGAATTAATAAAGGTTTGATGCGTGGCGTTGGGAAAGATGTCATGGCGGACTCCTAGGGTTATGACCTCAATTTAATGCGCAAAAATTATTTTTTTGATGGTTCATTATCGGATTATTTTTGTTGGGACGCTAGGACGATGCTGCCGCATTAGGGGCTTCGACATGACCTAATTACGGGATGGCGCGAAACGCATAATTCACGCTCGGTCGGTAACCGGTCGGCCGTTAAACGCCGTCTTGCCGGATGAGGGCGGCCATCGCATCTTGATTTTCGCTGGTCAGCGCCATCACCACACCGACACGATCTTCCACCGAGCGATTCTGGCTCACTTTCCATTTGCCCGTCAGTCGGGTGATTTTGATTTCAATGCCGACAATCCCTTTGAGCATGGTGTCGATGAAATCAGCCGGGGCATCACTGACCCGCCACCGCTCCGGTCGGGCACGTTCATTGGTGTCGGTCATCGTTGCGACATGCGCGAGCAGCCATTCGGCATCATCGATGGTGCGTAGTGTTCCATGTGCATGCACAACCGCGTAGTTCCAGGTTGGCACCACCTTGCCGTGCAGTTGTTTGCTGATGTACCAAGACGGTGAAATATAGGCTTGCGGCCCCTGAAAAATCACCAGCATTTCCTGATTTGCTGCTTGCTGCCAAATTGGATTGGCGCGGGCAACGTGTCCGACCAGTGTGCCGTATTTGCCGTGTGTGCCACCGGCGCCACGGGTTGGGTCAATCAACAACGGAATATGGTTCGCTTCCAATCCGCTTGGCGACTGGTGCACCAAGGTCGCCAGCCGATGTGATCGCATCAATTGATGCATCACTTCAATTCGAGTTTCCTCAAAGTGGCTGGGCGTGTACATATTGAATTAATCGAGTTTCAGATCCGCTTTTTTAACAGCAGCCTGCCAACGCACGCCCTCGGATTTTAGAAACGCCGAAAACTGTGTGGGGTCCAGATAGGCCGGATCGGCACCTTGCGCCAACATTTTTGTTTTCACGTCGTCTGAAGCCAGCGTCTTTTTGAACGCGTCGGTGAGTTTCGCCAACACGTCAGGTGGCAGATTGGCAGGCGCCAGCACACCATAAAAACCAACCAACACAAAATCCTTCACACCCACTTCGGCCATCGTTGGCACGTCTGGGATGGCCGCGTTGCGTTCTTTTCCAGTCATTGCCAGCGCACGAACCTTGCCGACCTTGACGTACTGTGTGACCTGAGGAATGGACTCCGCCATAAATTGCACTTGGTTGGCGAGTAAATCGGTAAAGGCGGCCGACGTGCCCTTGTAGGGAACGTGGGTTAACTTAATGCCAACAGCATCGGCCAGCATTTCCGGACCAAGGTGCGAGATGCCGCCATTGCCCGCCGAGCCAAAGTTGATTTTGGTCGGATTCTTTTTTGCGTAGTCGACAAATTCAGCAAACGTTTTTGCCGGGAAATCGGCGTGCACCACTAGCGCCAATGGCTGCTGGGCGGTACGCGCGACGGGGGTGAAGTCGCGCAAGGTTTGATAAATGTTTTTGGTGTACAGAAAAGGGTTAATGACCATGGTGCCGGTGTTGGCCATGAGCAATGTGTAGCCATCAGCCGGTGACTTAATGACAAAATCCGCACCGATGCTGCCGCCTGCCCCAGGCTTGTAATCAACAATCACCTGTTGGCCGAGATGTTTTTGCAATTGATCAATCAGCACGCGGGCATGGGTGTCAAGCGGTCCGCCAGGGGTGAAGCCGACAATAATTTTGATGGGCTTATTGGGGTAGATGCTTTGCGCGCTAACCGCTGGTGCAATTGCAACCAATCCTGTGAGTGCTACGATTGTGGCAATTAAGCGGGCAACAAATTTTCGGTGAATAGTCATGCGGGGTCTCCTGTTTGACATTTTGATGATGATGATTTGTGCAACCAAACTTGTCATTCCGAACGTAGTGAGGAATGACAAGTTTTATTTTTTGTGCTCCGTCCACGAATCCTTCAACGTCACCGCGCGGTTCCAGACATTTTTTCCGCCTGCCGAATCGACCCGATCAGCAACAAAATAGCCGTGACGTTCAAACTGGAATCGTTCTTCTGGTTTTGCCTGTTGCAATAACGGCTCCAAGTATGCGGAGATCACTTTTTTTGAATCCGGATTTAAATCGTCCAAAAAATTTTCGGTGTTGCGGCCGGGGTGGGGTGCTTTAAACAAGCGATCAAACAAACGCACTTCAGCCTGATCAGCATGTGCGGTTGACAGCCAGTGAATATTGCCTTTTACCTTGACGCTGTCCGCACCCGGTGAGCCGGATTTTGTTTCGGGCAGATATTCGGCGAGCACTTTCACGACGTTGCCTGCCGCGTCTTTTTCGCAGCCGGTGCATTTGATCACAAACGCGTACCGTAGGCGCACCATATTGCCGGGGAACAACCGGAAAAAACCTTTTGGTGGTGTTTCTTCAAAGTCCTCACGCTCAATCCAGAGTTCGCGCGTTAGCGGCATTTCGCGTTTGCCGAGTTCGGGTTTGAGTGGATGATTGGGCGCGAGACACACATCGCTGTGCTCGTGCGGGTAGTTGGTGATTTCCAATTTGAGTGGGTTTAACACCGCAACCCGGCGCATGCAGGCCTCGTTCATGACTTCCCGCTGGCAGTCTTCAAACACACTCATGTCAATCCACGAGTCCGACTTGGAAACACCGATGCGTTCGGCAAACAGTTGAAACCCTTCCGGCGTAAATCCACGGCGGCGTGCACCAACAATAGTCGGCATGCGTGGATCATCCCAGCCACTGACATGGCCCTGATCAACCAATTGTTTCAAGTACCGTTTGCTGAGGACGATGTAGGTCAGATTGAGTCGTGAGAATTCGATTTGTTTGGGCAGAGGCCGCAACAATTCACCGACCACCGCCAATTTGTCGAGCAGCCAGTCATACCAAGGGCGCTGATCGGCAAACTCGAGTGTGCACAGCGAGTGGGTGATATTTTCCAGCGCGTCTTCAATCGGATGGGCGTAGGCATACATCGGATAAATATGCCATTTGTCGCCCTGGCGATGATGGTGGGCGTGTTTGATGCGGTATATGGCCGGGTCGCGCAAATTGATGTTTGGTGATGCCATATCAATTTTTGCGCGCACCACGTGTGCACCTTCGGCGTGTTTGCCGTCGCGCATTTCGCGGAACAGTTGCAAATTTTCAGCGACGCTGCGATTGCGGAATGGTGAATCGATACCCGCTTCGGTGAGGGTGCCACGGCTGTTGCGCACGGCTTCGGCCGATTGTGAATCGACGTAGGCGTCGCCGTGTTCAATTAAATGTTCGGCAAATCGATACATCCAATCAAAATAATCGCTGGCGAAAAAAATCGGTGCCGACGCTTTACCGTAATCCACATCTCCACCCAACCAGCGCACCGAATCAATAATGCCATCGACAAATTCCTGCTCTTCTTTTTCCGGATTGGTGTCGTCAAACCGCAAGTGACAAACACCATCGTAGTCGTTGGCCAGAGCAAAATTGAGCAGAATGGATTTGGCGTGGCCAAAATGCAAATAGCCGTTTGGCTCCGGCGGAAAACGCGTGCGAATTTTCGCCGGATCGGCTACGGCGTTGGCCAGCTCCACAGCGGTGCCGGGTGCGCCAGACCATTTACGCGCAGCATAGGTTTTGGCAGCGAGGTCACTGTCAATAATATTGCGGATGAAGTTGGCCGCGGGCGAGGTGGGCGGAGTGGCAGGGATGGGTTTGTTGGACATTTTTTTGAAATAGTGTGAAGCAGCAAGCGTCTATTTTCGCCTGTAACGTGGGGCTGTGACAAATTGTGACGCGCTTAATCAAGCGATTGATTGAAAGTGAAAGTCTAATCAGAGAGCCATTTTTCAGGGAGAAAATGCTGAAAAAGCTCGCCAATAATAGAGTTTGTTAATTAATTTTGCATAGTCGCCGCCAGGCGTCCGCGCGCTTCGTCGACACGCATCAGGGCCAACATCGCCGCGACAAAAAACACGCCGGTAATAAGCATCGCCAACCGGTGATTGCCAGCCGATGCCCACGACACGCCGCCATAGGTAAGTGGCCCCATCACGGCGGCAAAACGGGTCGCCACGCCCCATAGGCCAAAAAACTCGGCGGCGCGATTTGCCGGAGAAAAATACGCCACCATGGCGCGGCCGGCGGATTGGCTGGAGCCCATGGCGACCCCTGCCAAATTGGCCGACACCCAAAATAAGGTTGGTGTGGTGGCGGACCAGGCAAAACCAACCATGGCTACCCATATCAACAAGGCCACCATCAGGGCCTTCTTTTTGCCGATGCTGTCCTGCACGTAACCAAAACCAAACGCACCCACACAGGCGGTGACGTTGACCACCAGCACCAGCATGAGGGTGTCTTTGGTGGTGAACCCCATCACCTCTTGGGCATAAATGGCTGCCAGTGTGATGATGGTGGCGACACCCGCTTGATACAGCGCACCACAAATAAACATCGCCTGTAAATCTTGAAAGCGTTTTGCGTCGCGGGCGGTCGCCAGCAGCCGTGACCAGGCGCTTTCGGTATGAACACCTTGTGGCAGTGCCCGCTCTTTGAGCCATAAAAAGGTCATCAACGCACCCAGCATGTATACCGCAGCAGTGATCACCGCTGTCATGGGTACGGCGTCACTGGTTTTTAAACCGCGCGCCTCGGCGCTCATGATCCAGGCGAGGCTCAGGCCCAGCGCCAGCAACCCACCGACATACCCCAGGCTCCAGCCCCAGCCGGATACCTTGCCCATTGAGTCGGCTCTGGCGAGTTCGGGTAAAAACGCTGCGGCAATATTTTCGCCGATGGCGTAACAAAAGTTGGAAATGATGATTAACACTACCGCCAGCGCGATCGAGCCTTCGTGGGCAAAATACAAACCTGCCGTGGCGGCGACACAGCCGGTGGTGACACCAAACAGAATGCGTTTTTTAGCACCATGGGCATCGGCGTAGGCACCAATCACCGGCCCAAGAATCATCACGGCAATATAGGACACCGCCAGCGTCGCGGTCCAGGCAAAGGTCGCCCACGCCGCCCCTTGGGCAATGATCGAAACAAAGTAGGCGTTGAATACGGCGGTTAAGATCACCGTGGTGTAGCCGGAATTGGCAAAATCGTACATGGCCCAGCCAAACACTTCGTGTTTGGCGACGCCGGGGTTCAGGGCGGAGTGTGCGGCGGGTGGAATGACGGCGGCGTTATTGTGCATAGACCGATATTAACTGACGCAACCGATTTTCAGCTGGTTGAAATTTGGCGTTACCGAAGCGTGACCACTGCAAATCCCCCCTAACCCTCCTTTTTTAAAGGGGGGATCGAACACCACAATCTGCGCTTTATTTTGCACCTGGGCGAATTATGAATTTCAACAAAGACTTACGGATAACGGATGTTGGAAATTCGCCGTTACCGACCTTTGCGGTTGTTGCTGATGTTCGGCTTCCCCCTTTGAAAAAGGGGGAGTGAGGGGGATTTTTTCGGCGCGAGGTGATCTCACAGCCGGTTGCCCAGTCGTCTTTGTTCATACGCCTGCAAATGGGCATAGGCAATACTCAACATGGTGTCGTCGATGCCATGGATGCGCGCGCGATCCAGCATGTAGCCGACAATATGGTCGGCCTCCACTTCATTGCCGGCTTCCAAATCGCGCAGCATGGACGCGGTCAGGGTGGAGCCCACCGAATTCATCACACTGCTAAATCGCGCCATCACCGGCGCGCGTGGGGTAAAACCTTCTTTGATGGCAATGTTGATACAACTGTCCAAATAACGCTGGGTGTGACTCTTGCCGTCCTTGCTTGCCAATATTTCACCAATCGAGGCACGCATCAGGCAGGTCATACCTGCCAGGGTCGACAAAAACACCAGCTTTTCCCACATGTCCTGGATGACGTTGGCCGACACCTTCCAATCCACCGGGGTGTTGGCAAAAGCGCCGCCGAGTGCGTTGGCAAGCGCGATTTGTTGGACATTGTTGTCGCGTGCGCCCCACAAAATGCCGTGTATATCCGCCAAATTTTTGACGACGCCCTCATTCGTCAGGGTGGCGGCGATCTGGCAGCTGCCTCCCATGACCCGTTCGCGACCAAATGCTTGATCGAGCACATCCAGATGCGCCATGCCGTTTAATAATGGCACGATCATTGTTTTAGCGTGCATGGCCGGGCGAATGGCCGCCATGGCCGACTCCAGATCGTAGGCCTTACACGACAAAAAGATTGCGTCGTATTCAGGCTTGACCGTTGAGGCGAGGGTGGTTTTTACCGGGATCACCAATCGCGCGTGCGTGGTTTCGATAATCAACCCCTCTGCGGCGAGTTGTGCCGCGCGTTTTTCACGCAGCAAAAACGTCACATCGGCACCTGCTTCTGCCAGCCTGCCACCAAAATATCCGCCCGTTCCTCCGGCGCCAAGAAAGAGTAGTTTCATGTCGCTATTATGCGTCGAAGACTGGTCCGCATTCACCATCACGTTGATTGCCTTGGGTCAATTTACCAGTATGCTGCGCGGACATCTACGCCTTAAAATATCCCTCTCGCACAATTTTTCTAGGACAGCCGCCAATGAAATATCTCCACACCATGGTTCGGGTCAGTGACCTCGAAACATCCCTCGATTTTTTTTGTGACAAATTGGGCATGGTGCTGATGCGCCGCAATGAATACCCCAAGGGTCGTTTCACGCTGGCGTTTGTATGTGCACCCAACGATGAATCGGCGGCGATTGAGCTGACCTACAACTGGCCGGACGAAGGAAAACCGCCGGAGGTGTTGGGCAATGCGCGCAATTTTGGTCACATCGCCTATGCGGTCGACAATATTTATGAGACTTGCCAGCGTTTGATGGATAAGGGCGTGGTGATCAACCGGCCGCCGCGGGATGGCCGGATGGCATTTGTGTTGTCACCGGACAATATTTCCATTGAGCTGTTACAGGCTGGCACCGCGCTGGAGCCCGTCGAGCCGTGGCTTTCGATGGCCAATACCGGCGCTTGGTAGGCGGATTGAATCCGACTGTTCGTTACAACCGTATGCCACATGGTGATGTCTACCGATCCGATGTGAGATGTGTCACTTTGTCGCTGTGGCACGACGTTTTTTTTAAGGATTACAATCCGACACAATTTACGACGATAAATTGGAGTAATCGCACCTCATAATTGGTGGGAGCGGACCCAAGTGCGTAATCAATCCAATCACGTATAAATAATCGAATAGATGAAACAGGAAATGCGCTATGAATTTTGAGAACAAATTATCGCCTGCGTTGTTCGGGAAATCCATAATGGGTTGGTTGTCAATTGTTGTGGCGGTCACAGCTTTTGTTTCTGTTAATTTAGCGCATGCCCAAACCGGCAATATTTCAGATGGTGCAACGCTTTACAACAATAATTGTTTTATATGCCACGGCTCGCCAAAATTCAGCAGTCCAAGTGTTGTTACCAACGTCACCCAACTGAACAACGCCCTCAATAGCATTAATCAGATGATGTTTATGCGTGGCAACTTTTTTTCCGCGCAACAAAAGGCCGACATCGTCGCCTATATCGTCAGTCAGGTCAGTGGTACACCACCGCCGCCCCTGCAAAGTCAGGTCATTACCTTCCCGGCGATTAATTCATTTGTATGGAATAGCAGCGCTGTGGCGTTGACGGCGACGGCGTCGTCGGGATTGCCGGTCAGTTATTCGGTACAGTCCGGGCCGTGCACTGTTTCAGGTTCAAGCCTGACCGGTACGGGGGTGGGTATTTGCACGGTGAATGCGAATCAGGCGGGCAATAGTACCTTTAGTGCGGCTCCGTTGGTGACACGTACCGTCACAACGTCGATAGCCTTACAGTCCATTGCGTTCCCAGCGATTAGCTCGTTTGCATGGAATGGTATCGGCGTCACATTGACCGCCACGGCCTCCTCGGCATTGCCGGTCAGCTACGTGGTGAATTCCGGACCCTGCTTGATCAGCGGCTCAAAACTGGTTGGCACGGCGGTCGGAACCTGCACCATTGGCGCCAATCAAGTCGGCAACAGTAACTTTAATGCCGCGCTGCAAGTGAGCCAACAAGTGACCGCCTCATTTCTCGGGTTAACCAAACGCGGTGGTGTAGACATTGACGGCAATAGCCGCGGGCAAATCGTGCTGCGCAGCGTAACGGGGACCACCTCCATTGGTCGCTTGAACGCCACCACCGGCCAATTTGATTTCACACCGACCACCGATCCCGGCGTAAATTTCCGCTACGTCGGACTGGTTGATTTTGGTAACAATGGACGCACCGATTTGGCCATTCAGGACGTCACCCAAGGTGAATTCGGCGAAGTATTTACATTGAATGAGTTGGTGCCAACGTCCAAATCACCTATCGCCTGCACATCCCACACTCTCTTGACGGTTCGCATCAGTTGTTTG
>JAYTBF010000030.1:0-2330 GCA_043737175.1 Burkholderiales bacterium | reverse complement strand
ACATTTCCGTTGCGCGGCCGGTGCCGACTCTGCGATGATTATCGCTATTCAGCGTAAAATTTTGACTGGTTCTACGATGCCGTTGCCGCGGTTGTTGTTATTTTCCTGCTGATCGGCGACCAGATAATTTTTCATGGAGTATCACATGGTGTTTTTTACAGTTAATGGTGAACGTATTTCTACCAACGTTGACCCATCAACCCCGCTGCTTTGGTTTCTGCGCGATAACCTGCAATTGACCGGCACAAAATTCGGCTGTGGAATGGCGTTGTGCGGCGCGTGTACGGTGCATGTGAATGGTGAACCGATTCGATCGTGTTCAACACCCATTTCGGCGATTTCTGGAAAAAAAATTACAACCATCGAGGTGGTTGGCAAATCCACGGTGGGGAAAAAGGTTCAAGACGCTTGGTTGTCTGAAGACGTGGTGCAATGTGGCTACTGCCAATCGGGTCAAATCATGTCGGCGACGGCCTTGCTGACTAAAAACAAGGCACCGACAGACGCGGAAATTGACGCGGCAATGAGTGGCAATATTTGCCGATGTGGCACCTACAGCCGAGTGCGCGCGGCAATCAAAGTGGCGGCAGGTGGCAAAGCTGCGCCAGCTGCGACCAAAAAAACAAGCAAGGCTTAGGGGCGGATCATGGACAAACTGTTGACAAAACCAGCCGCAAAAAAACCTTCCCGCCGTGAATTTTTACGCGCCAGTGCCGCGACCAGTGGTGGTTTGATTATTGGTTTTAACCTGACTATCGGCGCGAAAAAGGTGTTGGCGCAAGTGCAGCCGGGGCCGAACTTCAATCAGCCAAACGCTTTTTTGCGGATTGCCAAAGATGGATCGGTGACGGTGCAAGTCAAACACCTCGAGTTTGGTCAGGGCGTGATGACGTCGTTGCCGATGCTGGTGGCTGAAGAGCTTGAATGTGATTGGAAAAAAATCCGCGCTGAGTTGGCACCTGCCGCGCCGGTTTACGCCCACACCGCGTTTGGTATGCAAATCACCGGTGGTTCGTCGTCGATTGTTAATTCGTGGGATCAATTACGCACGGTTGGCGCCATGGCACGTTTGATGTTGGTTAAAGCCGCCGCCAATCGCTGGAAAGTTGCTGAGGGCCAATGCCGGGCGGTGAATGGCAATGTAGTTGGTCCGGCCGGAAAAAAAACCGGTTATGGCGATTTGGCGGATGATGCGGCCAAGTTGCCGACACCAGAAAAGATCGTGTTTAAGCCGGCCAAAGACTTTGCCGTGATCGGCAAGGCGACGCGACGGTTGGATGCCCCCGCCAAAGTAAACGGCACGGCGCGGTTTGGTATCGACATGACCGCCAAACAAATTTCAAATTTGCATACGGCGGTAGTGGCGCGTGCGCCTATTTTTGGTGCGGTGGTGAAAAAATTTGATGCCTCCAAAGTGAATGGTATGCCAGGTGTGACCCACGTCATTCAACTGGACGCCGGGGTGGCGGTGGTTGCCAAATCGTTCTGGGCAGCCAAAGTCGCACGTGATGCATTACAAATCGAGTGGGACTTGGAGGGGGGCAGTAAAGCGGATTCGGTGACGTTGTCGAAAAGTTACCGTGAAACCGCCAAGCTGCCGGGTTTGGTTGCCAAAAAGGGCAATCCTGAGGCGATAAAAACAGCGGCCAAAACAATGGTTGCGGAATTTGAAATGCCATACCTGGCGCATTCGGCGATGGAACCATTGAGTTGTGTCGTGTCGATCTCGGCGGGCAATTGTGAATTGTGGGTCGGTTCACAAATACAAACGCTGGACGCGGGGGCAGCCGCCAAAGTTGCCGGTGTGCCACCGGAAAAAGTGCGGGTCAATACCATGTTGACCGGTGGTGGTTTTGGCCGGCGAACAAACTTGGCGGCGGAGTATGTCTCCGAGGCGGTCGAAATTGCCAAGAAGGCCGGAGTGCCGGTGAAGACGGTGTGGACACGCGAAGACGATATGAAGGGCGGCTTTTATCGGCCGATGTACGTTCATCGCATTGAAGCGGGGCTGGACGCGCAAAACAATATCGCCGCCTGGAATCACACCATCGTTGGCCAGTCGCTGGTGGCCGGCACGATTTTTGAAGGCGCATTTAGCAAAGACGGCATTGACGCCAGCAGTGTTGAGGGTGTGGTGGACACGCCGTATGACATTGCCAATATGCACACCACCTTACACACCACCAAAACCGGCGTACCGGTTTTGTTTTGGCGATCGGTCGGCCATTCACACACGGCTTTTGCAATGGAAACAACCATGGATGATCTGGCCAAATTGGCGGGTAAGGATCCGCTGGTGTTTCGCCGCCAGTATTTGGCAAAACATCCCA
>JAYTBF010000029.1:0-2332 GCA_043737175.1 Burkholderiales bacterium | reverse complement strand
AGTTTGGTAGCGCGGGCATTAAGATCGACTAAATTAAAAGGCCTCGGAAATCGAGGCCTTTTGTATCTTAATGTACGGTTCCGCTAATGGCTGCGTCTAATGTTTTGGCAGGGCGCTCTGTCAAACCAACAATGAAGCGCGTCACTCCTTATCGTGCATACGCATCAGGCGTGCTTTTTCTTCCAGTTGCACGTCCTCGATCTCGCGCAACATGCCGGCCATATCGACTTTTTTGTGGCTGCGTTTAAATTGACCGGTGAGCACCGTGTCGTTGGTTAATTTGCCGGCCTTGTAGTGCGCCCAGATTTCGGCGCCATAGGCAGTGGTCAATAATTCCGGCGCGTACCGCCCAAAATAATTGCGTAGGTTGCCAACATCGCGTTCGAGCATGGCTTCGGCGTGATTGTTGCCGGCGGCGTCCACTGCTTGTGGTAAATCGATGATCACCGGGCCGTCGGCAGCGATGAGAATATTGAATTCACTCAGGTCGCCGTGGATGATGCCGGCGCACAACATACGCACCACTTCGCCGATCAAGATGTGATGATATTTAATCGCCATTTCCGGTGTGAATTCAACATCATTGAGACGTGGGGCGGCGTGACCCTCGGCGTCGGTCACCAATTCCATCAGCAACACGCCTTCGTGAAAATTGTAGGGTTTGGGTACGCGTACACCAGCGGCGGCCAAACGGTAGAGGGCATCCACCTCGGCGCTTTGCCACGCCGCTTCCTGCGATTGACGGCCAAATCGTGTGCCTTTGGCCATGGCACGCGCCTGACGGGAATTTTTGGTTTTACGGTTTTCGGTGTAATCGACCGCCTGCCGAAAGGCGCGTTTGTTGGCTTCTTTGTAAACCTTGGCGCAACGCGCCGGTTCGTCGTCGCCACTGCGCACCACAAATACCATGGCTTCTTTGCCACTCATCAACTGTCGCACGACACTGGTAATCAGGCCATCTTCGAGCAGGGGTTCAAGGCGTTTCGGGATTCTCATGCCGTCATTTTAGTCGATGCGCGATGACGTTCTGCTGTTATTTCACCGTTTGCTGTGGGTTGGCGGGTGACCTGCGGCAGCCTTTTCCCCGCGCAGGCGAAGCAATGTGGCTCAAACCGGCATCGAGCGCAAGCCGTACATTTTGTCACCAACGATCAGGTATTCGACACGCGCAATTTGTTTGCCGTCGTGTTTCTTTTCGTCTTTAAACGTATAGGCGATGGCGGCAATCTGATCGCCGACTTTTGGTTTGGCTACTTTCCACGCCTCAACCCGGGTTAACGGTGCCAATTCGAGTTCCCATTCGCCACGTGCCTTCGGCAGCACGGCTTTGGCCAGGATGGGAGCGCCATCAACCGGTCGGGATTGCGCCGGCACGACACGTTTACCGAGGTCGCTTGGTAACGCCAACTTATCGCTCAATACGATGGTCAGTTCCACGTGCGGGTTTTGCCATAACAAGGCGGTTATTTTTCCTTCCAAATACAGCGGGCGGGTTTCGTCGAAACTCGACCAGCCGTGGTGGGCGAGCGCGCTTGGGGCAAGGGCAACAATAGGCAGGGTAAAAACAAATTGACGACGATTCATGATGGCTCCGATTGAGTCGGTTAAACGTAGGCGATCCAACGACCGCAAAAAATAACTGCAATCCAAATGAGAAGTGAAAGTATGGCCTGAAATCTGGTGAGACGATTGTCGGCGTCCAGCGGGCCGCGCGCATGCAAAATAGCGGCATTGGTGCCGGCCACAAACAACAATGAAATTTTGGCGATAAACATCGGATTGTTGATCAATGCGCCAATTTGTGTGACAAACATCGTCAGGCCGGTCAGCATTGCCAGCAAAAATCCAAACAAGGTCCACGGCAAGACACTTTTTGCCAAATCATTAACGTCAAGCCGCGCCATCAATCCCATCAAGCGCAGGTCAACAATCCACATGGTGCCAAACACAATACCAATGGCGGCAATATGCAAAACCTCCAGCACGGGATAGGCGTAGGCGTTGGCCTTTAATGCCACCAGCGGTGCCCATTGTTCGAGCAGCACGAGGGCATTGGGTTGGCTGCTGGCTGCGGCGATTGATCCGAGCAATGGATATTCCTTGTTTGTTTGCGAAGCAGCGATGGGAAATGGCGGGCGGCATGGCTGGTAATACTGTGGCGAAATTTCAGAGCCCATTAAAGCGTGCCATGCCTGGGCCGGTCAACGGGGATTCGTCGAATCCACAGAAACGCGACCAACAACGATCAAAGATGAAACTCTCCTACTGGTGCGCTATTTAGAAACTTTTTGCCTCAAAGTGAGCGCCATTGCTGGTGTTTGGCAAAATCATA
>JAYTBF010000028.1:0-2337 GCA_043737175.1 Burkholderiales bacterium | reverse complement strand
CGATGACGCTGGCCAAACGCAGCGCCAAGTCAACCAGCAACACCATTGTTGTGGCTGGAGATTGTCATCCACAATCGATTGCACTCATCAAAACCCGTGCCGAACCGCTGGGCATTATCGTCAAGGTTGGTTTTGCGCCAGCGCTGATGGAAGAGGGCGATTATTTTGCGGTGGTGGTGCAGTATCCATCAACCTCCGGGCAGATTCATGATTTGGCCGCATTTGCAGACGCCGCGCATGCCAAGGGCGCACTGTTTATTGCGTGTGTCGATTTGTTGGCGTTAACACTCTTAAAACCACCCGGCGAGTGGGGCGCGGATATTGTTGTTGGTTCCTCACAACGTTTTGGCGTGCCGTTTGGCTTTGGTGGTCCACACGCCGCCTATTTGGCCTGTCGTGACGCGTTTAAACGTTCGATGCCCGGGCGGTTAGTCGGCGTGTCGGTGGATGCCCAAGGCAATCCGGCATTGCGTCTGGCGATGCAAACCCGAGAGCAACATATTCGCCGTGAAAAAGCGACCTCGAATATTTGTACGGCGCAGGTGTTGTTGGCGGTCATGGCCAGTATGTATGCGGTTTATCACGGCCCCAAAGGGTTAACGTCGATTGCACGACGCGTACATACCATGGCCGCAACCTTTGCCGCCGGGGTCAAACAACTTGGTTACCAGATTGTGCCGGCACATGCGTTTGACACCATTACCGTTCGGGCCGGTGAGCAATGCGCGGCTTTGTTGGCGGCAGCCACCACACAAGAAATCAATTTGCGTGAGTTTGCAGAATTTCCGGTGGTGGGCGTGTCGTTCGACGAGACCCATTCGATTTCCGATGTTGAACAGCTGCTGGCGATTTTTGCCGGTGTGGCCAATTTGCCTGCCCCAAAATTCGCCGGCATCAAAGCCGACAGTTTGATTCCAGAATCATTACAACGCACCACTGCATTTTTGACCCATCCGGTTTTTAACCGTCATCACTCTGAAACCGAAATGCTGCGCTACATTCGCAGTTTGTCGGATAAAGATTTGGCATTGGACCGGGCGATGATTCCGCTGGGCTCGTGCACCATGAAACTCAATGCCACCAGCGAAATGATTCCGGTCACCTGGTCTGGATTTAATGGCGTACATCCGTTTGCACCGGTTGATCAAACCGAGGGTTATCGTGAATTGACCTCGACGCTCGAAGAACAATTGTGCGAAATCACCGGCTACGATGCGGTGTCGTTGCAGCCCAACTCCGGTGCACAAGGTGAATATGCCGGCTTGCTGGCGATCCGTGCTTATCACCGATCGCGTGGCGAGGGCCATCGTAACGTCTGTTTGATTCCGTCGTCTGCGCACGGCACCAATCCAGCGTCCGCACAAATGGTTGGTATGGAAGTGATTGTCACCAGCTGTGACGCCAAGGGCAACGTTGACGTCGCCGAATTACGCGCCAAAGCGGAACAATACAAAGACCGCCTCGCGGCGCTGATGGTGACCTATCCATCAACACACGGCGTGTTTGAGGACGCCATCAAAGAAATTTGCGAAATCATTCACGAGCGTGGTGGTCAGGTGTATATGGACGGCGCAAATTTGAACGCGCTAGTGGGCGTGGCGCAGCCCGGAAAGTTTGGCTCGGACGTATCGCATTTAAATTTGCATAAAACATTTTGTATTCCACACGGTGGCGGTGGCCCGGGTGTCGGGCCGATTGGTGTGCGTGCGCACCTCGCACCGTTTTTACCCGGTCATCCAATGAAGGCGGATAACGCAGTCGGCGCGGTGAGTGCCGCACCGTTTGGCTCGGCGTCGATTCTGCCGATCTCATGGGCCTATATTGCCATGATGGGCGCATCCGGTTTACGTCGTTCCACCGAAGTCGCGATTCTGAGCGCCAATTACATCGCCAAACGGCTGGCACCGCATTATCCGGTGCTGTATTCCGGCCATGAAGGCTTGGTGGCGCACGAATGCATTATTGATATTCGGCCGATCAAAGAGGCGACTGGCATCAGCAACGAAGATATTGCCAAACGATTAATTGATTATGGCTTTCATGCGCCGACCATGAGTTTTCCGGTGGCGGGAACGTTGATGATTGAGCCGACCGAGTCGGAACCAAAATATGAAGTTGATCGTTTTATTGACGCCATGATTCAAATTCGCGCTGAGATCACCGCTATTGAACAGGGCAAAATCGACCGTGAAAACAACCCGCTCAAGAATGCCCCACACACCATGCAAATGTGTCTGGCTGACAATTGGTCATACGGCTACAGTCGTGAACTGGCGGCGTATCCGGTACCCGGTTTGAGACAAAATAAATACTGGGCGACGGTGGCGCGGGTCGACA
>JAYTBF010000027.1:0-5853 GCA_043737175.1 Burkholderiales bacterium | reverse complement strand
TTGATCGTGCCACTAAAAACCCAGCTCGCCAATGCGCGGGCGTATTGGTCACAAGATGTGGCGGCTGACAAGGCTGGCGTATTCATGCCGCATGCGCTTGGGAAAAAATATCCGAACGCGGGTAAGGGCTGGGCGTGGTTTTGGGTTTTTCCACAAGCCACACATTCGATCGACCCACGCACGGGTGTCGTGCGAAGGCATCATGTTTATGATCAGACTTTCCAACGCGATTTCAAACGCGCAGTAACACAGGCAGGCGTTACCAAACCCGCCACCCCCCATACCTTGCGACATTGCTTTGCCACGCATTTGCTGCAGTCCGGCTATGACATACGCTCTGTGCAGGAGTTACTCGGGCACGCCGATGTAAAAACGACCATGATTTATACGCATGTGTTGAAGGTGGCCGGGCGGGGTGTCATCAGTCCGCTGGATCGGATATGACCGGCCAGCGTCGCCTGCCAATTAAATAGCAAAAGTCCTTTATTGACGATCATTTCCAGCCATTTATGTCGCAAAGTCCGCACCAGTGGTAGGGTTTACATATTTTCCTGCTTTTTAATGATTCCCGCTGACTTTTTCCCCTTTCCAGACTTGAAATTGCCGATCCCGCCCCTATAATTAGCACTCACCTCGCTTGAGTGCTAACGATTTTTGCCCTTCGGCAAATCCCGTCGGGCACAGCGACCTCGCTGCGGCACCCGTCTTGTTTTCCCCGGACAGACCCGCCAAACGAATTGATGTATCCGTTTTAACCAACCACCAGGAGTGAGCTATGAAACTGCGTCCCCTTCACGATCGTGTGATCGTCAAGCGTCTAGAAGAAGAGAAAAAAACCGCATCCGGTATCGTTATCCCTGATAGCGCCGCCGAAAAACCTGATCAAGGTGAAGTGTTGGCTGTTGGCACCGGCAAAGTTGGTGACGATGGCAAGGTCCGCCCGATGGATGTCAAAGTCGGCGACCGCGTGTTGTTCGGCAAGTATTCCGGCTCCACAGTGAAGGTCGATGGCGACGAGCTGTTAGTTATGCGTGAGGAAGACATCATGGCCGTTGTTTCCAAATAAAACTTCTCATTTGGCCGCCATGCTTTGTTGTTGCTCGAATTTCTCGCTCATGTACCAACGCGTACACGTCGCTTCGAAATTCTCCGCACGCCTCGCCTGACGACCAACTGTTCGCTTTAGCACCGATCAACCTGTTTATTTCGTATCGCAAAGTACTCAGACAAACCAATTCAGTATTTAGAAGGAGTAATTAATCATGGCAGCTAAAGAAGTCAAATTCGGCGAATCCGCCCGTGCGCGGATGGTCAATGGCGTAAACGTTCTCGCCAATGCAGTTAAAGTCACCCTCGGCCCGAAGGGTCGCAACGTGGTGTTGGAGCGCTCATTCGGCGCGCCGACCATCACCAAAGACGGTGTGTCGGTCGCCAAGGAAATCGAACTCAAAGACAAGTTCGAAAACATGGGCGCACAGATGGTCAAGGAAGTCGCATCCAAAACATCCGACGTCGCTGGCGATGGCACCACCACCGCCACCGTTTTGGCCCAGGCCATTGTGGTTGAAGGCATGAAGTACGTTGCTGCCGGCATGAACCCAATGGACTTGAAGCGCGGTATCGACAAGGCGGTCATCGCCATTGTTGCGGAATTGAAAAAAATCAGCAAACCGACCACCACCAACAAAGAAATCGCCCAAGTTGGTGCCATTTCCGCCAACTCGGATGCCAACATTGGCAAGATCATTTCCGATGCAATGGAAAAAGTTGGCAAAGAAGGCGTGATCACGGTTGAAGACGGCAAGTCACTCGACAACGAACTCGAAGTGGTTGAAGGCATGCAGTTTGACCGCGGTTATTTGTCACCATACTTCATCAACAATGCAGACAAACAAGTCGCGTTGCTGGAAGATCCGTTCATTTTGTTGCACGACAAAAAAATCTCGAACATCCGTGATTTGTTGCCGCTGCTGGAGCAGGTTGCAAAAGCCGGTCGTCCGTTGCTGATCATCGCCGAAGATGTTGATGGCGAAGCGCTGGCAACATTGGTCGTCAACAACATTCGTGGCATCCTCAAAACCACCGCTGTTAAGGCACCGGGTTTTGGTGATCGTCGCAAAGCGATGTTGGAAGATATCGCAGTCTTGACCGGCGGTACGGTTATCGCGGAAGAACTCGGCTTGAAACTTGAGAACGTCACCCTGGAAAATCTGGGTCGTGCCAAGAAGATTGAAGTGGGTAAAGAAAACACCACCATCATCGACGGTGCCGGTAAAGAAGACGACATCAAGGCACGTGTGGCTACGGTGCGCAAACAAATCGACGACGCCACCAGCGACTACGACAAAGAAAAATTGCAAGAGCGCGTGGCCAAATTGGCCGGCGGTGTTGCGGTGATTCGTGTGGGTGCGGCAACCGAAGTCGAAATGAAAGAAAAGAAAGCCCGTGTTGAAGACGCATTGCACGCAACCCGTGCGGCTGTTGAAGAAGGTATTGTTGCAGGCGGCGGTGTGGCATTTTTGCGCGCCCGCACCAATGCCGGCAAGATCAAAGGTGCCAATGCCGAAGAAGAAGCCGGCATCAAGATCATCCTGCGTGCGATCGAAGAGCCATTGCGCATGATTGCCTACAACGCCGGCGACGAGCCAAGCGTGGTGGTCAACAAGGTTGCAGAAGGCAAGGGCAATTTTGGTTACAACGCGGCCACCGGCGAGTACGGTGATCTGGTTGAGCTGGGTGTTCTTGACCCAACCAAAGTGACCCGTTTTGCATTGCAAAATGCGGCGTCGATTGCATCATTGATGTTGACCACCGATGCAATGGTTGCCGAAATGCCAAAAGAAGAATCTGGCGGCGGCATGGGCGGCGGCATGGGCGGTATGGGTGGCATGGGCGGTATGGACATGTAATTTGAATTGGGCAGATGCCGAGCGTTTGCCCGACTTGAATTGTTGAACCCGGTAGGAAAAAGAAAGGCCGCACAGTGTGCGGCCTTTTTATTTGTGGGATTAATTCACACGTACAACATTGAATTTTTAGGGGTCGTCATGCCTACGATGGAGATGCGCTTTGATCCGACCGTCCCATTCCATTAGCTCTCAGCCAAGGGACGGCGATCAACTGTGAGTGGTGCATAAAAATGCACCAGCAGGCTGGTCGAAATGGCAAAAAGCATCGTGATAAAAATCTCCAGTTCATCCGGCTTAGTGAATAACACAACAAAAAGCAAAATCACATGCGGAGTGGCCGCCAACCCATACCAAAAAAGATTCGTCTGCAACAGTGCATCGCAGTTATTGCAACGTAAGGGCTTGATCGCCGTCAGAAATAATTTTTGCTTGGCGGCAATGGATTGTTGCTGGCAATGTGGGCAGACTAAATTCGGCATGTTTCCCTTTCTATTGACCGTACGATTGACCATGCGGTTCTGAATCCAACAAGAAAAAATACTGTTAAGGCAGGCTAACCATTAAGTTGTTGCCGTCTTTGTGGGTGACCACCAGACCACGTTTTGCGGCCTCTTCCAGCACCTTGTTGAAACCACCTTTGAAACCATAGGCGGTTTCCAGAAAATCCGGGCGGCGGCGCTTGAGCGCCTGCTTGATTTGTGAGGCATGAAAATCATCGATGTCTTTTTCACTCATCAGCGCCTCGATGGTTTCGACCACCAGGTCAATCGCCTCGGCACGACGCGCTTCATTTTGGGTGTCGTGTGCGGTCGGGGCCACCAGCGTGGCAATGGGTGCGCCATCGTTCGGCACACTCTTGAGTTTTTTGCCGTGTGCGGACGACGATTTTTGTGCGGCACCGGCTGATTTTTTAACCAAGGTCACGGCTGGTGGAGCCGGTGTATCAGTTGATTTTTTTGTTCGGGCTTTTTTGCGCGCCTCGTCCGCTTTGACCAGATCGTCGTAAAAAATAAATTCGTCACAATTGCTTTTCAGCAAATCGGACGTGGCCGCGCGCACTCCCACACCAATCACCGTCTTGTTGTTTTCGCGCAGCTTGCTAACCAATGGCGAAAAATCCGAGTCGCCGCTGATAATCACAAACGCATCCACATGGCCCTTGGTGTAACAAAGATCGAGTGCATCCACCACCATACGAATGTCGGCGGAGTTTTTTCCCGACAAGCTGACGTGTGGCACCTCGATCAATTCAAAGGCGGCCTCGTGCATGCTTTTTTTGAAGTCTTTGTAATTTTGCCAATCGCAATAGGCTTTTTTGACAACAATATCGCCCTTGACCAGCAATCGCGCCAGCACTTTGCGGATGTCGAACTCGGGTGAGTTGGTATTGCGCGCGCCCAGCACCATGTTCTCGAAGTCGCAGAACAGTGCCATGTTTTGAATTTCGCCACGTGTTGCATTTGCCATTATTGCCCTCAGCTTCCGGATGGAGCGTAAGGCCTAAGCTTACTCTGCTCGTTCAGATTTGACAAAGGGACCGTAGGGGGTTGGGCAGGTCGCTCTAGCGGAAGCGGGCTTCGTGATCGAGTAACCATTGTTTACGCGCCAGTCCACCACCGTAACCCGTCAATGCGCCATCCGAGCCGATCACCCGATGGCAGGGTATGACGATGCCGCGGTAATTATCGCCATTGGCACGCGCCACGGCCCGCACGGCGGTGGGCTGGCCGATGGCCTTGGCGATGGCCGCATACGAACGGGTTTCACCGGGTGGGATGGCGAGCAACTGCGCCCACACCGCGCGCTGAAAATCGGTGCCACGTTCGGCCAGTGTTAAGGTGAATTGCCTGCGTGTTCCGGCGTAGTATTCGGCGATCTCCATCGCGGCTTGATCAAGATGACGGTGCGCACCCGGCACCACCACACATTTGGCGCGCGCCCGTAAACGGGTAATTTCACGCTCCAGCCCACGACGATCGACAAAATCGAGCACGTACAGTCCGTCGTCATTGGCGATCGCCAACATTGGACCGAGAGGGGTTTCCAGCCAGCGCGAATACATAACGTTGACCTCGCGCGCTTTCGACGGCCGTTCGCCAAATAATTTTGCAAAGGCATCGCGATAACCACTGGGGGATTCGAATCCGGCATCGAGTTGTTGATTCAGCACATCGGCTCCTTTGGAAAGATTGGAATTGCGCACACTCGCCAACGCCG
Organism: Burkholderiales bacterium; assembly: GCA_043737175.1. Classification (GTDB taxonomy): domain Bacteria; phylum Pseudomonadota; class Gammaproteobacteria; order Burkholderiales; family Usitatibacteraceae; genus UKL13-2. The sequence goes on along the minus strand of JAYTBF010000027.1, from coordinate 727 downwards.
CACCCATGCGTCGCGCCCGCGCGTAGGCTTGAAACGACATGCCAAAGTAGCGCTGAAACTGACGACGGGCGGTGGAGGGGTCAATGCCCAAGGTCATCAAATCGCCCTCACGGATTCGCGTGGCTGGTTCGGCTTCGATCAACGCCACCAATTTAGCAACCAGCAGCGGCTTGTCGCCGTGGTCCATCGGTTTACAGCGCAAACAGGCGCGAAACCCGGCGTACATGGCGTCATCGGCATTGGCAAAAAATGCGACATTTTCCCTATTCGGCTTGCGCGCCGAACACGTCGGCCGGCAAAAAATGCGCGTAGAGGTCACGCCGGTCAAAAACACGCCGTCAAAGGTGGTGTCGCGGGCATTAAAAGCACGCCACATCACATTTTCTGGCGGCAGGGTGCGGGAGAGAGTAGCGTTCATAACAACCATCATAACCAACTACATGGCGCTTTGCCGCCGATTTTCAGGCAGTGATTTTTTGATTTGGCCAGTGTGCAGACTGGTTTGCAGGAACGCATTTTCGCTGCCTGAAAATATGCTGTAATCCAATCGGCAGCTTTAACCGTTATTCCATCGTTACAGACCACCTCCCAAACATTTCTTCCAAACCAAAGGATATCCATGAAAAAGTCAGCCGCATTTTTGACCACGATTTTATTTGCCCTCGCAACGTCCGCATTCGCGCAAAAGGCCGAGACACCCAAAGCTGCCCCCGCTGCCCCCGCTGCC
>JAYTBF010000026.1:0-5859 GCA_043737175.1 Burkholderiales bacterium | reverse complement strand
ATGGGTGTTTCTATTGGCTAGTTTGGCTTGATTTACGAATCGGCATTATTGCATCCTTATTGCACCTTTGTTGCATTTGCGAGCAAATAATATTTGCCCCGAATATGATCTTATGAACGGAAATACCTGCCGCACCGATTCCCGTGATAAAAATCAACCGTCACACCTATCCAAATCATCCACGGCACCCATGGCAAACATCCAATCCAAACTCCCGCACGTCGGCACCACCATTTTTTCCACCATGTCGGCGTTGGCGGTTGAAGCCAAGGCGGTCAATCTTGGCCAGGGCTTTCCGGATTTTGCCTGTAACCCGAAGCTGGTGACACTCATGCACAACGCCATGTTGGCCGGACACAATCAGTACCCACCCATGCCCGGCATTGCTGCGCTGCGTGAGGCGATCGCGACCAAGGTCATGGATTGTTATGGACATGCCTACGACCCCGCCACGGAAATTACCGTCACTGCTGGCGCCACCCAGGCGATTCACACCGCGCTGACGGCGATTGTGCATCCCGGTGATGAAGTCATCATTTTTGAGCCGGTGTACGACAGCTACGAGCCGTCGATCCGCATGAATGGTGGTGTACCGGTGTATGCCCGGCTCAGTTTTCCAGATTACAAACCAGACTGGGATGCGGTGCGTGCGCTGATCACGCCGCGCACCCGCGCCATCATGATCAACACACCGCATAACCCAACAGCGACGGTGTGGTCAAAGGAAGATATGCGCGCGCTGGCCGCAGTCGTCAAAAACACCAACATCATTGTCATCAGCGACGAAGTTTATGAACACATGGTGTTTGATGGTGTGCCGCACGAAAGTATTGCCCATCACGCCGATCTGGCGGAACGGGCATTCATCATTTCTTCGTTCGGCAAGACCTACCACGTCACCGGCTGGAAAATCGCCTACGCGTTGGCGCCGCGTGCGCTCATGGTCGAATTTCGCAAGGCGCATCAGTTCATTGTCTTTACCGTGCATACCCCATCACAATATGCGATTGCCGAATACATGGCGGAAAAAACTCACTTGGTCTTGCCGGCGTTTTATCAGGCCAAACGCGATTATTTTTTAGATGCAGTGAAAGCATCATCACTGCGTTTTATGGATTCGGTCGCCACCTACTTTGTGTCAGCCAGTTATGCACATCTACCCGCCTATGCGGGACTCAGTGAAAACGAATTTGCCATCAAACTCACCCGTGAAGTGGGGGTGGCGTGTATTCCGACCAGCGCGTTTTATCACGACGGAACGGACAACAAAATCGTGCGCTTTTGTTTTGCTAAAAAAGAAGCCACACTCGCCGAGGCGGCAAAGCGGTTAACGGAACGATTGAGCGGTTAATTCATAAAGTAGTCGTGATCCATCGAAGACGTTTCATTGCCTGGCAGTTCCGATGTGCGCGAACCAGAGAAAAACGGGCCAGACAAAGTCTGACCCGTTTTTGTCATTGCTGGGTTTTCCCCCCGGGGCAAAAAATCAAACCGAGCACTCGTCCTTTTATCGCCACTTGTTGAGCATTAATAATAATTAATAACCTATTTATTTCTGCCCGTTAAAGCATAATCTACCGTTAACTGTTAAAATTATATAGATAATATGAATTTTATTTGCACCGTTCAAAAAGTTAATATAAGCTACTAATATTTATAAGTTAATATGGTTTATCGCAATAACCACTATATATTTCACCGTTATGGATAATAATACAAACTCTCCTGCAGAGCTTGAACTCTTCCTCGGCGAGCAGCTTCGCGCGGAGCGGCTGCGCAAAAATCTAACGATGGAAGACGTGGCGACCTTGGCCGGTATATCCGTCAACACCGTGAGAGCATTGGAAACCGGTAAAGGTGGGCGTATCGAGTCATTGATCCGAGTGACACGCGCATTGGGCCGCACCGCTTGGTTAGAAACGTTTCGCCCCCAGGTCAAGATCAGTCCACTGCAAATCGCCCAAGGCAAACCGAAACGCCAGCGCGCGAGCCGTAGTGTGATCATCAAAAAAGGATAACCCATGGCAGCTTTCAAACCGGTCGATGCGGTCGTCGTGGAAATCTGGGGAAAGAAAGTCGGCGCGGTCGCCTTGGATCCAGAATCAAATTTTTATGCATTTGAATATGACGCTGCGTTCTTGAAAGAAGGCATCGAACTGGCCCCGCTGCAGATGCCTATTGCCGAGGCCGGCGAGCCGTTTATCTTTCCCAGTTTGTCGTCGGAAACTTATCAGCGCCTACCCGCCATGCTTGCCGACGCACTACCCGACAAATTCGGTAATGCACTGATTACCGCCTGGATGGCTGACAACGGCGTATCAGAGGCAAGTATCACGCCACTGGACCGTTTGGCCTACATGGGCCAGCGTTCCATGGGAGCGCTGATATTCAAGCCCAACCGCGGACCGGCCAAACAACCGCCTACTGCGCTGCAAATGTCCACCCTTGTGGAGGAGGCACGCAGTGTTGTCCACGGTGATTTCCAAAACGGCGATCACACTGGCAAAATCCTGCGCCAGATTATCCAAGTGGGAACATCCGCCGGCGGCGCGCGCGCCAAGGCGACGGTCGCTTGGAATCCGCAAACCCATGAAGTGAAAACCGGCCAGTTCGATATCCCGGACGGTTTCGAGGCGTGGCTACTGAAGTTCGACGGTATTGGCACCGACGCCCAACTCGGCAAGGGCACACACTTTGGTCGCGTCGAGTACGCCTATTCGCAAATGGCAAAGGCCGCCGGCATCACCATGCCGGATTGCCATCTGCTTGAGGAACAGGGGCGGGCCCACTTCATGACCAGGCGCTTTGACCGCAGCGGCAACCACCGTCACCACATGCAAACCCTTTGCGCAATGGCGCACCTGGATTTTAATCAGATCGGGGTGCATAGCTACCACCAGCTGTTCCAAACCATCAAACAGCTTGGCCTCGATCGTGCAGCATTTGAGCAGACGCTACGGCGCATGATTTTTAACGTACTGGCCGCCAACTGCGACGATCACACCAAAAATTTCTCCTTTCTGCTCAAGCAGGGTGGGCAATGGGAACTCGCACCTGCCTACGACATCACTTTCGCTTACAATCCGGACAACAAATGGCTCCGGAATCACCTGATGTCGGTGAACGGAAAATTCGACAAGATTACCGAGCAGGACTGCCGCGAAGTCGCCGATCGGTACGAGCTGCTCGGCGTCTGCAAGGAAATCATCGACGAGGTCCGCGATGCGATCGCGAGGTGGCCACACTTTGCTCAGCAGGCCGGTGTACCGCAGGAGCAGATTCAAGCAATCGAGCAGGCGCATCAGGACGCAAGCCTGTAGATCGTTTGGCCGTCTCGCCAGGCGCTTTTAAACAGGTTGGTTGAGGCGGCGCGGCGGTGAACGGGACACTTATCCGATTGCCACTGGCATGTCGACTACAGGCGGCGGGCGGCCTATTCTTTATCAGCCCTTTCCCGCCCCTTTTTTGAACACGGTTATTTTTGTGGCTTGACCATCACGTAAACAGTATTCAGACCCGCCGGCAAATGTTCACCCCAGGTAAATACTTTGCCAGGCTCAGCGCGATCGGTGAAATGCGTTTCTGATGGGGCGCGATCCATTACGCGCGCGCCAAATTTGACCTGCCCTGTCACCGCCGGTCTTGGTTTGAAAACCGATCAGGTAACACGACTTACCCTTGTTGGTTGAGCTCTTGACCATCATTTGAATGCCAAGTTTTCCATCGGCTGTGTGGTACATCTGTGATTTATCCCCCACTTGCTAGCAACCTGTCGGCCCCTTGGTAAAGCGTACCACTTCGCCTGCGTGTGCGGCGTTCATCCATAGACAGGCCAGCCCTATCATTCCAAAAGACAAGATATTTTTCAACATGTCAGCCCCCCATTCATAAATTATTTTTGCGCAATAACTGCCACGGCACACCGCGTGGCATGCCTGCTGAATTTAGATTACAGCCAGCTGGTTGCGCAACAAGTGTTCGTGAAATCTCACCTGAACAGGTAGGGACGCAAGCCCGCTTCTGCGATTAGTCTTTTAACGAGTACAATCGATTTAACTGAACATAACAAGAGGCGGCCATGACAATAACAATCAGCTCCAAAACGTTACGACACCCTAAAGCCTTACAGCCACTGAAAAACCTGTGCGCCGCCGCCCTCACCTGCCTCGGCGTTGGTCTGGCTCCCCACGCCGCCGCCAGTTATCAGGTCCTCCATCAGGTTGATATTGACGGCAACGGCCGCAGTGCGCTGGTGGTGCGCTCGGCCACCACCACGCCGGAAATCAAGGTTGGCCGATTTGCAAATAACGCCTTTACGTTCACCAACACGCCCGATCCCGGTATCAATTTTCGTCTGCTCGGCGCCGGCAGGCTCAATGCCGGCACCAAAAGTGATTTGCTGTTTCAAAATATTGTGCAAGGTGAATTTGGCGAAGCCTTTTCCTGGCTGGATTTTGACAGCACCCAAAACCGCCTGCTCAGAAACGTCAAGCGTGTATGGAATGTACAGGCGGTGGGGGATCTTGATGGCGATGGTTTTGGGGATTTGGTATGGCGCTATGTGGTGAGCGACTCTCCCGACACCGGCGTGTCCTACATTTGGTTCACCAACGGTGCACCCTTCACGGACGCGACTATTGCCGACCCAAAAAACGTGGTGCAGGTGCGCAAACGCGGCGGCGCACCGTTGGGTTGGAACTTGCTCGGCGCAGCCGACATCAATGGCGATGCTGCCGCTGATATGGTTTATATCAGCCCAACCGGTGACATCCGCATCTTGATGGCCACCGCTGCCCGTACCTGTGCCAACATCGGTGGCGGGACGATTCCCGGTGGTTTCACCGCACTCAGATTTTCCCGTTTCTCGGCCGCCGGTCGTGCTGACATCTTGTTGCGCAACGCCAATTCCGGCGCGGTACAACTGGCGACCCTCAACGCCACCGGCCTCACCCTGCCGCCGTACACCGGCCTGCCGGACAATCAAAACGCCTCGTGTACATCGAGCACACTCACGGCCGCAACCAGCGTGATCACCTTGCCGTCAACCGACCCAACCTGGGCGTTTTACGCTGTCGGCGACTATGACGGCAACGGCATATTCGATATTAGTTGGGTGCGCCCCAACGGGCAGCTCACCGTCTGGTTGATGCAGCCCAACGGGGTCGCACCAACGATTATCGACAATGCCGGCACCGCGCCATTTTATCCAGCGGCCACGCAGGAAGGCACGTTGACCGATGCACCGGTTGCCGGTGTGCGTTATGTGACCACCTCCGGGGTGAATGGCGTCACCGATGCCGGCGGCCGTTATCGTTTCAACCAGGGTGATTCGATCACGTTTTCACTTGGCACATTGTCAATCGGCACGCTCCTGGCGCAAAGTGTACTGACTCCGCTCGAATTGGCTGCCGGCAATGCGAACAGATTATCCAATCTGTTGGTCTTGTTCCAATCACTCGATGCTGACGGCGTGCCTGCCAACGGTATCAATATCACCGCGCCCGCTGCCGCCGCCATCACCACCGCCATCAATCTGGATCAGCCAGCCGTCACCTTTGCGTCAAGCGCCAACACCGCACTGCAAAGTGCCATGACCACAGCAGGCATCATGCGCCCGATCAGCGCCATCACTGACGCCAATGCACACTTTGTCTCGCAGGGACTGCAAATCCTGTCGAGCAATATCTGGTTCATCACCAACGGCACCAATGATTCGGCCATGGTGCGTTTTGGTGCCAATGGTGAATATCTGGTCGGACAGGCGGCGTTTGACTCCCATTTGAACTATGGGACGGTCAGGGTCACCGGCTTTGATACAGGTGGCTTCATATTGGTCGGCACGCCGGTTATCAGCCTGCC
>JAYTBF010000025.1:0-2342 GCA_043737175.1 Burkholderiales bacterium | reverse complement strand
GCGAAAAATCGACATCGTTAACAGCTCGAAATCGCAATATCAGCATATGAATCATATATTTACAGCATGTCAGCCACAAAACATTGGGACACTAGTGTATTAACAACTAAAAGTCATTTATTGACGCGCGTTTCCACCGCTTTTTGCTCCGAAACGCGCTCTGAATGGCGCTTTCAATTTTCAAAATATCATTTGGCGTAAAATACCCAAAACTCGTTTGCATCATTGCTCCAGCAATGGATTTGCTCGAATCCGGCCGCTGTCAGCAACGCCGTAAATTCATCCTGATGGTATTTGTAGGCGTTTTCAGTGTGGATTTTTTCGCCGGCCTTAAATTCACGTGGCACGCCACCAATCGTCACCGTCTGGTCGCGTGTGGATTCAAGGTGCATTTCCACCCGACCCTGACCCTCGTCGTAAAAAACCACGTGACGCCAGCCGGTCACGTCAAAATCGCAACCCAGCACCTGATTGATATGGCGTAGTGCATTCAGATTAAAAGCCGACGTCACACCCAGTGCGTCGTTGTACGCGGCCCCCAGTCTGGCCGTTTCTTTTTTCGCGTCGACACCAATCAGCAGGCCGCCATTACCGAACGCCGAGATGGCGCGCATTTCCCGTAAAAAACGAATGGCCGCGGGCGGCGCGAAGTTGCCGATCGATGAACCCGGGTAAAACACCGTCGCCGAACCACGCAAACACTCCCCCGGCACCGTCAATTTCTGCGAAAAATCAGTGACCAGCCCCATCATCTCGATGGCTGGAAACTCAGGCTGCAAGCGTGCCAGTGCCGCGGTCATTGATGGTGCGGCAATATCGACTGCCAAATAACGCGCCGGGGCAATATGTGGCAACCATTCCTGCGCCTTGGCACAATCACCCGCACCCAGATCGACCAATGTTCCGCCGCCGCCAACGTGCGCGGTGATTTCCTGACGATATTGCTGAAATATTGCGCGCTCGGTGCGGGTCGGGTAATACTCATCCAAATGACAAATGGCCCCGTATAAAGCGCAGCCGAGTGCGTCGTAAAAATATTTTGGCTCGATATGCGCATCAGGCTGGCGTAGGCCCGCGATCAACCGACTGGTCTCGGTGGCATGATCGATATGTAATTGGTTAATAATATGAATATTCACGGGCGTCATTATTGATTTTTGTTGGGTTGAAGTCATACTTTAATCCTGCTGCGAACGGTGGCAGCAGACAAGGTGCCAAATTTCTCGAAGCATTGGCGAGTTTACAAGTTTACGAGTTTACGAGTTTACGAGTAGGACCCCAAGTTGGTTGCAAATATCACCATCAACGGCAACACTTTTTATTCACCTATGGAGAATTAACATGATCAGTTTTTCATCTTCGCGCACCGTCAAGTCGTTATTGACCTGCGCCCTGGTAACGTTTGGTTTCATTGCTCTACACACACAGGCACAGACCACCCCGGCCACCCTACGTATCACCACCATCCCCGAAGAAGCCGCCACCGAACAAATTCGTAAATTCACACCACTCGCGCAATACCTTGAAAAGAAACTCGGCCTCAAAGTCGAATTCACCCCGGTCACCGATTACCCCGCCGCTGTCGAATCGCTGGTCAATAAAAAAGTTGATCTCGCCTGGTTGGGCGGATTCACCTTTGTGCAAGCCAACATCCGCGCCAAAGGCAAGATTGTGCCGATAGCACAACGCGAAGAAGACACCAAATTTCAGTCGGTGTTTATTGCCAAGACCGACTCCGGCATTAAAAAACTCGAAGACATGAAGGGCAAACAGGTTTCGTTTGGCTCGGCATCATCGACCTCCGGCCACCTCATGCCGCGCAGCTTTTTGTTGCAAGCCAAAATTGACCCGGAAAAAGATTTCAAACGCATCGCCTACTCCGGCGCACACGACGCCACCATCGCCTCGGTGGTCAGTGGCAAAGTCGATGCCGCCGCGCTCGACATTACCGTCTGGAAAAAATTCGTCGCCGAAAACAAAGTGGATACCAAAGCAGTCGACGTATTTTTCACCACCCCCGGTTTTTTTAATTACAACTGGTCGGTGCATGCCGACATGTCTGCCGATCTGCGCGCCAAAATCACCAAGGCGCTGATCGACCTTGACCCGGCCACACCGGAAGGCGCTGAAATATTGAAACTCAATCGCGCCACGCGTTACATCCCCACCAAGCCAGAAAATTACAAGGGCATCGAAGACGCCGCCCGCAGCGCCGGTTTGTTGTAATTGAAACTTGCTATCCAAGACCTCAGCGCGCGCCATCCCGCGGCGCGCGCCGGTGCGCCTGACGCCCTGACCGGGGCGTCGATCGCCATTGCCGCCGGTGAGCAGGTTGCCATCAT
>JAYTBF010000024.1:0-5861 GCA_043737175.1 Burkholderiales bacterium | reverse complement strand
ATGTTGATCGGCGCAATTCCAACCTGGCGTCACAGCAAAAGCTGGGGCTATGGACCGAGCGGAGGCTTGAGTCTGGTATTAACGGTGGTCATTATTTTGCTGCTGATGGGACGACTGTAACGGGCGTACACGTCAACACAAAAAACGGACTAACGAAGCTCGAACAGTAATAACGTAACAGTAACAACGCAATCGTAAAAAACGCATTTTATTCGCAACATTTGCACTTCTACCTATTTGGAGAACTTAGCCATGAAACAACTTAAATATTTTTCAGCCCTACTTGCCAGCATCGTTTTTATGACCATGATTGGCTGCGCATCCACAGCCACCAAAGAAGGCACCGGCGAATACGTTGATGACGCCGTCATTACCACCAAAGTCAAAGCTGCTATTTTTGAAGAGCCGGGCTTGAAGTCTGCTGAAATCAACGTCGAAACCTTCAAAGGCACCGTACAGCTCAGCGGATTTGTTGCCTCGCCTGCAAACGTCAATAGAGCCGTTGAACTGGCCCGCAATGTACGCGGCGTCAAGTCGGTCAAAAACGACATGCGGATTAAGTAATAACCGGATTCCGTTATGGCAGCCGTCAACATGGAATCCGTCGGGGCTTCGGCCCCGCCTCCCGGTGCCGGTCTGGCAACACATGTGTTGCCGACGCTGCCTTACGGTTATGCCGATCTGGAGCCGGTCATTGATGCCCGCACCATGGCACTTCATCACGGCAAACACCACGCTTCATACGTAACAAAACTGAATGCTGTACTGGAGAATTTCCCAGATTTGCAACAAAAATCGGCAACTTGGTTGTTGCGCAATTCCGGCAAGATTCCGGAGGCCATTCGCGTCTCGATCCGCAACAACGCGGGTGGACATGTCAATCACAGCTTGTTTTGGCAAGCCATGTCGCCCAATGGTGGCGGCCATCCTTTCGGCGCACTGGCTGATGCGATCAAGCAGGACTTTGGTTCGTTCGAGCATCTTAAGGAACGATTTGTTGATGCAGGTGATGCCCGGTTTGGTGCCGGATGGGTATGGCTTGTCAGGTCACAAAAATCCGGCGGCCAACTGCAGGTAATCACCACATCCGGTCACGACAATCCGTTGTTGCAAGACCTGTTCCCGATCCTGCTCAATGACACGTGGGAACACGCCTATTATTTAAAACATGAAAACCGGCGCGCCGACTATTTACACGAGTGGTGGTCGGTCACAAACTGGCAGCAGGCCGCCTTGCGTTATGCCAATTGTTTCCGATCCCTCCAACTTGGTGAGCGTCGGTTGGAAAGTGATAGCGGGATTTTTCTCAAAGCAGTCTGAGAATTTGTGGGTGCGGCCCAGCGTGCTGAAACAACCAATGAAAATCGATGCATACCACCACTGAGTTTGCAATTTTCCAAACTAGATCGCGCAATTTTCCAACAAGAGGTCGCGTTTATGTGGTTCGCAATACAAGCATCTCCACAGCCTCACAACCCAGGTATAACAACCGGCAGCCAATCAGAAAATGTTAAACAAAAAAATTCCGTTGAGTTTGCCGCCATTACATTTGCCATCAAATAGCGCGGGCAACACAACAACCGTTGCCGCCAAGCGTTGCGCGTCATGAACAACGAAACCACCGCGGTCGCACAGCAACCGGACCATGGTGCTGCCACGTCCGACGCAGATACGGATGTGGTTGCCGTGCCAACTGAAATCATTTCGCGATCACCAGTCGCGCTGGCGGTCGTCATCATCGCCGTGATCGGAGTGGTCGCGTCGCTTTATTTGGCGCGGGGTTTTTTTGTGCCGTTACTCATTGGCATTCTCGGCAGTTATGCGTTACGCCCGTTTGTCAATTGGCTGAAAGTCTGGCACATCCCGCCAGTTGCCGGTGCCGCGCTGGTACTTGCCGCTCTCGTTTCGGCGCTTTTCTGGGTGGGATTTTCTCTGAAAGACGATGTGGTATCAATCGTCGAAAAACTGCCGGAGGCGGCACGCAAGGTGCGCCAGCATGTGATCGATGGCCAGCAAAATGGTCCCACCACCCTGCAAAAAATTCAAGAGGCCGCGACTGAGATTCAAGGTGCCGCGACCGATGCAACCGGAACCACTGCGCCCGTCGGATCTCCACAACTGCAAGGCGCCAGCGCAAGAAAACCTTCAAAAGCAACCGCCTCGACAGCCGCACCACCGCCGGGATCGAGCGCGTGGATACAAAACTACCTGCTGGCCCAATCTGCATTGTTATTTTCGGTGGCCGCACAAGCACCGATTGTCATATTGCTGACCTACTTTCTACTGGCGTCCGGCGTACATTTTCGCCGCAAATTGGTGCATTTTGTCGGGCCATCGTTCACGCGAAAAAAAGATGTGGTGCGTATCCTCGATGAAATCGACGTGCAAATTCAACGTTTCCTGCTCGCCACGGTTGGCGCAAATATTTTGCTGGGCATTGCCATCTGGCTCACATTTGAAGCGTTGGGTGTGAAATGGGCAGGCGCATTGGGGGTGACAGCGGGGATACTGCATTTTATTCCCTACCTTGGCTCCATTCTGTTCGCGGTTCTGTGTGGCATGGCCGCTTTTATGCAATTTGAAACAGTGGCAAGCGCGCTTGGCATCGCCACTGTTTCGCTGTTGATTGCCATGTCCATCGGGACACTTGCCATGACCTGGCTGCAGAGCCGTTATTCGCGTATTAACGCCGCGGTGCTGTTCATCGCGCTGCTCTTTTTTGGTTGGTTATGGGGCGTATGGGGCCTGCTGCTGGGGGCGCCATTGGTCGCCATTGCCAAGGTCGTCTGTGATCGTGTCGACGAATTAAATCCACTTGGTGAACTGCTTGGGCAATAACACAGGCGTTGGTTCGCTGGCAGACAGACCCCGACAGAAACCGGCGTCAAACTGGTTCATCGGGCTTCGGTAAAAAAGAGTCATGGCAATTTTATTTGTTGCGGCCTGAATGGTTGGCATTTTGCCGCCACCAATGTTACTCACCAAAAGGACAAACCATCATGAACTGGGATCGCATCGAAGGCAACTGGAAACAATTCAAAGGCACGGCCAAGGAACAATGGGGCAAACTCACCGACGACCAGCTCGATGTGATCGGCGGCAAACGTGATCGACTGGTCGGCAAAATACAGGAAGCTTATGGTCTATCCAAAGAAGCGACCGAAAACCAAATTTCCGATTGGTTGAAGAATCAAAAAGAGCTTGAACAAAGCAAAACGGATATGCGCGACGCCATTGGCCGGTAGCCACCCCGAAACCAATAAGCGCCACCGTCAGTAATTTGGCGGTGGCGGGCGCATCCACCTGACTGCCACCGCTGATCAAAAAATTGTGTGGCGAGTTCACCGCACTGATTTTGTCTAATGACAGCAAGCTGACAGGCCCCCGCACTGAATTCATGATTTGGCCTTTGCCTCGACGGATTTGACACCAGCGTACCCGTACCAGACGCCTATTTAGGCCGGCAGAACCGCACCGCACGGCGCAGCCTTTCCAAGTCGACCCGTGTCGATCATTCGGCTACCCGCACAAAATTAATTTGTTTGCCGCCCGGTATGGCGACACGGCCAGCCAGCGATCGACATCGAAGCTCATGGTCAATCGAACCGGTTTTGCCCGCCAAACACTTGTTTATGACTCGGTTCGTTACCGCACAGACGATTTTGACGCAAAACGAAATACTGATCGGGTTAGAGCTACGTCGCACCCAGCAGTGGCAGTTTGGACGCACCAGTAACAACACGAACAAGCAACAGTAATCAGCAGGAACAATCGCGCATATCGCCAAGAATCGCGCATATCGCCATGACGCGGATTTTCCGTGCCAATGGTTTATTGGATCAGACGAAAGAGGTAAAAAAAGTGAAAAATTTCAAAAGCAGCTCAAAATATGCGCGGTGGTTTTTTCCCCTACTGCTAAGCACCTTTATAGCGGGATGTGGAGGCGGCGGTGGCGGTGGCAGCGATAATGGCCGCGACCCAATTCTTGGCGGTGGCGGCATCGTCGAGCTTGCGCCAACTGTGACCGCGGTTGCGCCGATCCAGAACAGCGTCAATGTTCCGGTCAACACGCGAGTGATCACGGCCGCATTTAGCAAACCAATGGATGTCGCAACAATAACTGCAGCCAATATTTCATTGGCGTGCCCAGCTGGAAGCGCTGCTGCTGGCGCGGTCACTTATGCGTCGGTCGGCAATATTGCCACCTTGACCCTAACGAACAACTTGCCGGCTAATACAATCTGTACCGGTACCGTGACTACAGGTGCTCGTGATGTGTCCGGCAATGCACTCGCCCGCGCATTCACCTGGACCTTTACGACTGGTGCTATCGCAGACAACACGCCGCCAACAGTAACCTCAGTATTCCCTTTGAATAATGCCACCGGCGTGCCAGTGAATAGCATCGTCACGGCCAGTTTTAGTGAGCCGATGGATCCGCTGACCATTACCAGTGCCAATGTACGGCTCGCTTGCCCTGCCAGTGTGGCTTTGACGGCGACCGTTGGTTATGCGGTACTCGGTAACATCGCGACGTTAACCCCGTCCGGCAACCTGCCTGCCAGCACCATTTGTACGGCAACCATCACCACAGGAGTGCGTGATATCAGAGGCAATGCCATGGTCAACCCGTTTGTCTGGATCTTCACCACCGGTGCCGCGCCGGATACAACACCACCGACCGTGATTGCAACCTTGCCGCTGGCCAATGCCACGGCTGTGCCGATCAACACAATTGTCACCGCCACCTTCAGTGAAGCGATGAATCCACTGACCATCACCACCGCAAACGTCAAACTGGTTTGCCCGGCAAACGCGCCGATTACCGGCACCGTTGGTTATGCCGTAAACGGTAATATCATGACATTTTTGCCACTCAACAATCTTCCCGCCAGCACTGTCTGTACGGCGACCATCATGACCGGCGTTAGAGATGTGGCCGGTAACGCAATGGTGAGTGAATTCAATTGGTCATTTACCACCGGCGCGGCACCAGATACAACCGCACCGACGGTGACCGCGGTAATCCCGCGTTTTAACGCAAGCGGCGTGCCGACCAACACCTTGGTTACCGCCAGCTTCAGCGAGCCGATGAATCCGCTTACTATTACCGCCTCAACCATGCGGCTTGCCTGCCCGGCATCAACCCCAATCATTGGTACGGTTGGTTATGCGTCGGTTGGCAATATCGCTACCTTCACACCGCAAACCGCATTACCGGTCAACACCGTTTGCACCGCAACCATCACGGCCGGTGTCAGGGATGTGGCTGGCAATGCGATGGTGGTACCGTTTGTATGGACATTCACCACAAGCGCATCACCGGATATTGTGGCGCCGACTGTGATTTCGACTATCCCGCTAAATAACGCGGAACAGGTTCGCACGGATATTCGTATTTCAGCAAGGTTTAGCGAGCCGATGGATCCGTTGACGATGACCAACGCAACCTATCGATTAGCCTGTCCAACAAGTAATGTCGTTGGTACCGTTAGTTATTCGGTGGCAGGCGATACGGTGACATTTACGCCAGCGAACAACTTGCCGGAAGGCACGACTTGTAATGCGACCATCACGACAGGTGCCCGCGATACGGCGGGTAACCCGCTTGCGACTAACTATGTATGGTCGTTTATCACAACCAGGGTGCCACAGCCTGCCGCACCAGCCACCCCATTAATCAACCTTGGTTCGTCCTCGACATTCGGCGGCTTCGGTGGCTCGGCGGGCATGACCAACGACGGAGTGCTGACCATCATCAATGGCCACATTGGTACCACGGCGGTCTCGACAGCGGTAACCGGATTCCGCAGCACCCTGGGCGGGGTGGGTTGTGACTACACGGTCACGGGGAGCAATAA